>NZ_NPKW01000131.1:0-54604 GCF_002265885.1 Vibrio sp. 03_296 | reverse complement strand
ACCATGTGCACTATACTCCGATCATTCGAAAATGATAGAATTCTCTCATTAATTCTGCTGCTGTTCCTTTTTAAAGAGTTCAAAAGTCTATGAACTCGCCACTGCTTAGCTAAAACGACAAGTAACTTGGGCAAAAAATGACATGACGCTGAAATGGAAACCTAAAAAAACGCCAGCAAGATTGCTGGCGTTTTTTTAAATTCGTTCAATTAGGCTGGAAGACGTTGCCCTGGCGCTTTGGTTTTTTTCTGGCGGTAACTGAACCAAAGGTACGTCACCACAATTGAGAAGAACAAGTACGAAAGCGAGAAGATGAATGGCGAGCCAATCAAATCTTGCGATAATCCCCAAAATACGCCGATAACCGTCACTGCTAACTTAGACAGCATGCCACAAAGCAACAGGAAAACCGCCAGTTGAGGGAAACGCGAACTGCGGAATGCAAACCAGTAACAGCTGCCTACCGCCAGAGATGAAATATAGAGACCAAACAAGAAAGAGTGGATGTGGTCAGCAGAGGCATAACCCGCCGTAACAGATATCAGTAGAATAAGGAAAATCTTCATATACACCTCGCTATAAAAGCCTAAAAAGCATCCTTTCAATATTGCAATCTCAGTTTCCGCTATATTTTGCCAAACTAGTTTCAGAGATCAAGAGGCCAAACCTGTACAAAATGTGTACAAACATTAATCAAGTCGACTGATTTTACATATGGTTAACACGATGATTTTTAAGAATCCTTTGTCCACGGCATTTCGAGAGAAAAGTGTAAATTTCGAAAAGGATTGTTACATTCATTTAACAGCAGAAAATATTTTGTCTTTTTTTTAGCAATGTGAACTCAGTACCATATCGGTTCTTTTCTACATATCCAAGCCCCGTCAGATAAGCGCCCAATACGCAAAGATCACAAGATTTTCACAAAAAATCGTTAACTCGGAAAACTCTGTAACAACACTTTTTTAACGTATCAAAATATTTTCAGATCTGGCCTTAAAAAGAGATTCCAATCACAAAAGGATTGGTTATAATCCGCGCTCATTGCGTTATCTGTTGAAAAGCGCAAACTAATTTTGAGTTTAACCACCCTTTTATTCGCCCCCTTTTGGTATTACCAGAAGCAACACTGAGAACAAAAATGAGCAAGATTGATAAAGCTATGCGCATCCTGCTTGCAGGATTCTGTATCAACCTTTGTCTTGGCATCCTGTATGCTTGGAGTGTATTCAACAAAGCACTAGTGACTGAGTCAGGCTGGAGTGCTGCAGAAGCGTCTGCCCCTTATGCAACCGCAACGATCACGTTCTCTATTTGTCTTCTTGTTGCTGGTATTCTTCAAGACCGCATGGGTCCACGAATGATCCTTATCCTAGGTACTGTTCTTACCGGTCTAGGTATGATTGCATCTGGTTTTGTTGACTCTCCACTGATGCTCAACATCACGTTTGGTGTGATCACCGGTGCGGGTATTGGTTTTGGTTATGCTTGTCTATCTCCATCGGCGATGAAATGGTTCCACGCATCGAAGAAAGGTATGGTTAACGGCATCATCGCAGCAGGTTTTGGCCTTGCCGCGATCTACCTAGCGCCACTGACTTCAGCTCTGATCACGAGCATGGGTATTCAAACCAGCTTTATGATTCTTGGTGTGGGTGTTCTTGCGATTGCGGTACCTCTAGCGGCAACCATCAATAACCCACCAGCAGACTACACCCCAGCAGAGCCTAAAGTAAAAGAAGGCCAAGCACCTAAAGCGGTGAAGAAATCTGACGACCTGACGTGGAAAGCGATGCTTAAAACGCCACAGTTCTACGCACTATGGATCATGTACGCATTTGCAGCCTCTGTTGGCCTGATGATCATTGGTAACATCACCACCATCGCAAGCGTTCAAGCAAACCTGCCTAATGCGGTTTACCTAGCGTCTATTCTTGCGGTATTTAACTCAGGCGGCCGTGTTGCAGCGGGTATGCTTGCAGACAAGATCGGCGGCGTACGTACGCTTCTTCTCGCGTTCGTTCTACAGGGCATCAACATGGTTCTGTTCGCAACGTTCCAATCTGAGTTCACTCTGATCATTGGTACGGCTATCGCAGCAGTTGGTTACGGTACGCTTCTTGCGGTCTTCCCTACTCTAACCGCAGAATTCTACGGTCTGAAAAACTACGGTACTAACTATGGCGTACTTTACACAGCATGGGGTATTGGTGGCGCAATTGGCGCAGCAGTGGTTGGTTTCTCTATGACGAACGGCACAGGCTACACCTTGGCTTACACCATCTCAGCCGTGATGATGGGCGTTTGTATTGTGCTTGCTCTTGTGACGAAACCACTTTCAGAAGCGAAAGTCGCAGAGCTGAAAAAGGCGTAATTACGCGTTGATTTGAACATGAAAAGGCTTAACCTACGGGTTAAGCCTTTTTTAATGTCGGTCGTTTATGGAAAACAGCGTAGAACTCGCCCCGGATTACTATCTCGAGAACTTTTTTAAGCTTACGCGCCACGCGCTGCAGTGGTATCAGGACTTGCTAACAACAGACGAACAGCAATGGCTTTTGGCGTTTACTGCGCTTGATAAGCGTGCGCAATGCCTTCTGGTACGTTTGTACAGTCGCAAAGGCTGTTGGTTTCGTAGTGATAAACTGCATTACGCTGAAATTCCACAAATTGATCACGCACTAGACATTCTCAGCCAAGGCAAGTTTGTCGAACTCTCTCCTGTCATCTCTCACCAAGAGCTCGCTCTCTACTTACTCACAAAACCAGAGCTGCTTTCGCTCTACCCTCATCTCACCAAAACGCAAAAGAAAGAGGCACTAGTCAGTTGTCTAAGCGACGATGCCTTCACTCAGTTTGATGAACTAACCTTCACCGTCATCAAGCTCAACTCCGCTCACATGATCGACCTACTACTGACGCTGTTTTTTGCAAACACTCATCAAGATCTTAGCCAGTTCGTTTTGGATGATCTCGGTCTGCATCAATTCGAAGCTTACCAGTTAAGTAAAGAGCGGCGATTCTTCGATAGCCGAGAGCAGATTGATCGCTTAATCGACCTTAGTGAGCTTTCCAACCGTTACTGGCTTTGTGATCGAAAACAGAAGGAGAATCTGGAGCAGTTGCTGGCAGCACTGCCTGGCCCAGTGGCACATCCCTATGTCGACCGTAAACGCGAGCATCTGCTCAATGACATTGCCCGAGACTTTGAACGCCTTGGCGAGTTCACCACGGCACTCACACTGTTTGAACAAACTACGCTGGCGCCCAGCCGAGAACGCCGTGCTCGTATCTACGATAAACTTGAACAAAACCAGCCATTTAGTGACATTGTCACCGAAATGCTCGCCCAGCCAATTGACGTCTCTGAATTTGAAGTAGCCCAGAAGCTAGAACAGAGGCTAAAACGCAAGTTGGGCGAAAAGCTGCCGCGAGTCAGTAAACCTCAATGCAGCGAATACCGCATCTCGCTCGATCTGTCACAACAACGCGTCGAAATCGCAGCGTTGGCGCATTTTGAGCGTTTAGGTTGGCACGTATTCTACAGCGAAAATGCCCTGCTCAACGGTTTGCTCGGGCTCACTTTCTGGCCTGCCTTTTTTGCCCCCGTCGAAGGCGCATTCATCAATGCCTACCAGCATCGCCCTCTTGATTTGTATCATGACGATTTTACGCACAAGCGCGCCGCCGAAATCGATCAGGCGTTTACTCAATTTCTAACCGGTGATAATGAATTTATTTTGCAGCGTTTTCGCGAAAAACAGGGAATTGCGAACCCATTGGTGCAGTGGTCAGCACTGTCAGAAAGTCTACTTTTGCATGCCTTAGAGAGCATACCGCGTGAAAGCTTGGTGGCGTTATTTAAAATCCAGCTCAGTGATTTAAAACTCTACCGCAATGGCATGCCCGATTTGATCGCTTTCAAAGATGGTGAGTATCAATGGATTGAAGTCAAAGGGCCCGGTGACAAACTGCAAGATAATCAGTGGCGTTGGATACACCATTTCAAGCAATTAGCGATTCCTTTCGCTGTGTGTTACGTAGAGCATCAAGCTGGCGAGGCAGACTAACCGCGCGCCGATAATTTTCGTTCGTCTTTTTTCTGTTTGATCTGATCGATGACATACTCTGGTGCGACTTTTTGCAGCTCTGTCAAACAGAGCTCTGTCTTGGGATTGTCGTACCGTGCGTAGATGTCGCATACCGCGTAGAGTTGCTCTGGTGCTCCTGAAATTAAGTAGGCTTGTTCAAAAGCACCTACCGATTTCTGCACATCAAACGGCTCTTGCAACACACCATTGAGATACCAGTAATAGCTGTTGTTTTCAGCCATGTTGGCAGCCAATTCCATCTCTTGTGCTGCCGCATTTTTGTCATCCAAACGAACCAACGTCAGCGCTTTGGAATAATGCAACGCCGCATTGCTTGGATGTCGCTGAATAGCTTCATCCAGCGTTCCTATCGCCTCATCTTCGTTTTTCTGCACGCGATAGTTATCTACCAAGCTGAGCCAAACTTGCGGATTATCTGGCGTTTGCTCCGTCAGTTGCTGGTAGAGCGGCTGCGCTTTGTCCCACTGCTTATACCAGCGATAAACGTCTGCCAGCAGCAATTGAGAATCGGTGTCTTTTTTCTGCTCTAAATAGCGAATAAGCTCCGTTGTCGGCGCATTTAACGTTTGCTGTTGGCTCTCACTGAGATTGCCATAGTCACGCAGCAAATTCGCCGTGGCTGCCAATCTCACCATTGCGGTGTCGTCGGTGAGCAATGGAGAAACCATTCGCCAACGGTGGGCAATATTGTATGGGCCAGCACCAACAATGGCCGCTTCACGCAATGCAGGGTCACTGTCTTGCAGGTTGCGACTGACCGCTACCAGCGCGTTTTGGCTTGGGTAATTGGCCAAATTTCTTAGCGCGCCGACTCGTAGCTCGGTCGGCAAGCTTTTGTCTTGCGCTTGGTAGGAGAGTTTCGACACCACTTCCTGAGGAGAAGTAGCGTGAGTGAGCTCATGAGTTGCACTTTTGCCTGCACTTTCACCTGCACTAGGCGACTGAATAAAAGAGACATCATGCGCGCTGACTTGCGCAGAGAGGCCCAAGGCCGCAAGTAAAAGAGTGTGGGAACGTGTCATCATTTTTACCTCAACGCTGGATCTTAAAACTTCGTCTCAAAACGCGGTGTTCGGCTTGCCAACTGGCGTATCGCTTGATCACTGTATTGACCATGAACCACCGGATGGCCCGTTGCGCGTAAAACATACGCCAGAGCTTTGTCTGCGTGAGCGAAAAACTTTTTCCAACCCGCACAAAGATAGTTAAGCCCTGGTTCACCCTGTTTTGTGCGGATAAAACGGTTTTTCGGACACTCACCAAAGCAAGCAAATTGATACTCACATTGTTGGCATTGGCTGGTTAACGAACGCACCTTGCCGTAACCAAATTTTTGTTGCTCATCGCCATAGGCCAAGTGCTCTAGTGACTGCTGATGAATGTTGCCCATTTTATATTCGGGATAAACATAATGGTCGCACGCAAACACATCGCCATTCGGCTCCATGGCCAAGCCTTTGCCGCAAATTTCCCCTAGCGTGCACAATGGGTTCTTTCGCCCCATCCACGTTTCGACACTGGCTTCAAAATACTGCACAAAAACCTTCCCGATATCGTGTTGAAGCCACTCATCGAAGATGGCAATGAGGAAATTGCCCCAAGCCTCGTCTGCGACACACCATGGCTCCATTACCGAATCTTTGTGGCCGGGAATGAGGCGCTTATCTCCTTGCTTGAGCTGAGCTTGCGGTTGCCATGTTTGCGGGGCGGTTGTACGAAAGCTTTTCTGCTCGACAATTGGGATAAATTGCATTTGCGGCGAGCGTACCTCATCTCGCAAAAAACGATACACTTCTAACGGGTTACGGCTGGTCAAATTGTTCACACAAGTTAATGTGGCGAACGGCACTTGATGTTTGTGCAGCAGCGCCACCGCGTTCATCACTTGCTTAAATGTGCCTCGTCCCGCACGGTTGGTGCGGTAGGCGTTATGCATCATTTCAGGGCCGTCAATACTCAGCCCCACCAAGAAATTGTGCGCTTTAAGAAATGCACACCAGTCGTCATTCAGTAAGGTGCCATTGGTTTGCAGATCGTTGGCGATGGTTACCCCTTCTGGCTGGTATTTGGCTTGGAATTCAACGATTTTTCGGAAGTAATCCAAGCCAAGCATCGTCGGCTCTCCCCCTTGCCATGAGAAGATGATTTCAGGCGTATTTTGCCCTTCAATGTACTGACGAATATAGGTTTCGAGCGTTACCTCATCCATCACGGGCGTACAGCCCTTCTTATACTCAAGTAAGTCCTGTTTACTGAGGTAATAGCAGTACGTACAGTCGATGTTGCAAACAGCACCAATCGGTTTTGCCATCACGTGTAAACGCTTTGATGCTTTACCATTAAACTGTGGGCCCTGAGTAATCTGCATAATTCACCTATTTCTTCGCGCCGAGCGCCAAGTCTTGTTTGAAGAAAATCTCGATAAATGCATCTTAAAAGGCTTTCCGAACAAGGGCTTGTTATACCCGTTATAACCTTTTTTCATGGCAACAATGCGTAAGCTGAAAGCTCGCTGACTTAAGGAGCATTTCGGATGACTTTATCGCCTCGTCACTGGCTTTTTCCCCTCTTTCCTCTTACGGTTGCTTTGCTTGCGAACGGCTGTAGCTCAACGCCCCATCCCATCGCCATGGCCATTAACCAAGAGATGGTATTGGTCGAAGGCGGCACTTTTGAGATGGGTTCTGATCATCCCAGAGCAAAGAACTCTGAAACCCCTGCACACCAAGTGACTGTGGATAGTTTTTACCTTGCCAAATTCGAAGTCACTCAAGCGCTGTTTGAGTCGGTGATGGGCTCCTCGCTCAGCTATTTCCCGAATCCAAACGTTCCCGTCAACAACTTAAGTTGGCAGCAAGCGAACTACTTCATTGAACGCTTGAACACCCTGACAGGCGAGCACTACCGCTTACCGACAGAAGCAGAATGGGAGTTTGCCGCTCGCGGTGGCGTGCATAACCAAGGGTTTACGTACGCAGGCTCAAACAACATTGATGAGGTTGCTTGGTATGTAAGCAATGCCAATAACCAAGCGCATCCGGTGGGATTAAAGCAACCCAATGAGCTCGGACTCTATGACATGACTGGCAACGTGGGTGAATTTGTCATCGATGCCTTTGACGCGGGTTACTACAAATACGCCCCAAGCCAAAACCCAAGTAATGCCAAAGATGAAACGGCGGGATTGGCGCATAAATCCGTTCGCGGCGGCAGCTTTTCTTACGCTGCAGACGAATCGGAAAACTTCCGACGTGATTTCGCCAGTCAATCGATACGCATGGCCGACATGGGCTTGCGACTGGCAAAAGACATTGATTGATCGACAACATCAAAGAGGACGACAATGAAAGCAGTTTGGCTCACTGGCGCATCGCTACTTTGCGCTTTCACCCCCAATGCAATCGCGGCAGCAAGCGAAAAGCCAGCCTTAGTATTGCAAATTACCGTTGATGGACTGCGTGGTGATTTACTCGACCGATACAAGCACAACTTCGCAGAAAAAGGCTTTCGCTATTTGATGGATGAGGGGGTTTATTACACCAATGCACACTATCAGCACGGCAATACAGAAACCATCGTCGGCCATGTGTCGCTGGCAACTGGCGCGCCGCCGTCAGTTCACGGTATGGTCGGCAATGTGTGGTACGACAGGCAGAAAGAGCGCCTTGTTTACAATGTCGAAGACGAAAACTACACCATGCTCAATAGCCATGCTGGTGTCAACAAAGCGACCGAAATCGACCCGACTCAAAAAACCGCGCTGAAAGATGGCCGCTCACCACAACCCATTTTGACGACAACGTTCAGTGATGAACTGGCGCTCTCTTCCAACGGCAAAGCCAAGGTGTTTTCGGTCTCCGTCAAAGACCGAGGCGCAATTTCATTGGCCGGTCATTCTGGCAAAGCGTTTTGGTTTTCCAAAGCGACCTCAGAGTTTGTCACCAGCAGCTATTATTATGACCAGACGCCACAATGGGTGACGCAGTGGAACGCCGAGAAAATTCCCGCACAATACTCAGGTCAAAAATGGTCACTCACTCTGCCGCAAGATCGCTACACTCTCCAAGAAATCAGCCAAGAACATAAGGTGGACCTCGCTGGTTTTGCCCGTACTTTCCCCCACCCTTATGGCCCTGCCAGCTTTAAGTATTTTTCCACCATGCTGACTTTGAGCCCAGCGGGTGACGAGATCACGGCCAACTTCGCGCAACGAGTGTTGGAGAAAGAGCAATTAGGTAAGGGCGACGCCACCGACTATCTTGCGGTGAGTTTTTCGTCAAACGATTATGTGATTCACATGTACGGTCCAAACAGTTTGGAAACCGAAGATAACTTGCTCCGGCTTGACCGCACCTTGGCGAAGCTGTTTGACGCCGTGGATAAGCAGGTAGGATTAAACAATACGCTGATTGTACTCTCCGCTGACCATGGCGTGCCCGAAGCATCACCAAATGCTCGTCAAATTGGCTTACGCCAAGCGCAGTATTTCGACCAAAAGACGCTGTTCTCAACCCAAATAGAACAGCGTTTAAAGCAAGAATTTGGCTTAAATAAAGGCGCCATTCGCCTCTACGCACAGCCTTACATCTACCTTAACCATGACGTGATTGCCAAGAGCAAGGCGAGTTTAGCCGATGTGCAAGCAATGATCGCCGAAGAGGTTTCAAAGGTGGAAGGCGTTGCGTACGCCATCACCAGCAGCGACATCGAAAACAACCGAGTCGTGGATAGCCGCATTACACAGTTGATCAAAAACAACTATCACCCACAACGCTCGGGCGATATCTATTTGGTGTTTGGCGCTCGCAGCTACATCAATGATATGGATGGTTTAACCATCGCTTCGACGCACGGTTCTCCATGGCGTTATGACACGCATGTGCCGGTAATTTTTGCTGGCTATGATGTGAAAGCGCAGCGCGTTTCTCGAGCGATCACTCCGTATGACGTTGCACCAACCTTATCCAATAAGCTTGGTATTACCCAGCCCAGTGGGGCGACTGGTCAGGTGCTTAGTGAGGTAGTGAAAGAGGTGGTGAGATAGGTGGCAACGCCTTAAGCACGCCATGCCAACAGGCACAAAAACGGCAGGGATGGTGTCATCACTGCCGTTTTTTTATTTGTTATCGTTTCAACACCTTAACAGCTGCTTTGAGTTGATTTCGCAACCATTGATGCGCACTTTCGCTGCTGCGGCTTGGATGCCAAATCGCGCATAAATCGTAAATATCGTGCTCAAAAGGCAAAGACACCGCTTTGATGTTGTAGGTTCCTGCAAAGGCATTGATGGTCGACTCTGGCAGCATGCCAATGTACTCACTGCCATGGATAACCGGTAACATTTCCAATGCCCCGGACGCACGATAGACAATTTTCCGTTGCGCTAAATCGGCAATATCTTCTTCACTCATTAAGCTTTTGCGCGCGTGCCAGCGTGAAACCACCACATGCTCTTCTGCCAAAAACTGCGCAACGGAACACGCGTCAGCAATACGTGGATGATCCGCGCAGCAGACCACCATTAATCGTTCGGAAAAAATAGGTTCCACTTTTAAGGTCGTCCACCCTCTTGGCGCCATGTCGATGATCAAATCATAACGCTGCAACCGCAAGTCACTTTCGTAATCTTCCGTAAACAGGGGGTGCACTTCCAAGGAGATATTTGGCGCGTGCTGACGAATTTGCTTCAAAAGCTGTGGCATCAACTCATAACTGGTGACCGACACACAAGCAATCGAGAAAATCCGATTTGACACTTTGGCTTCAAATTCACTGGATGCGGATAAGGTCGAGGTGAAGTTTTTAAATGCTGTCAGCATTGCGGGATAAATGTCCACAGCGAAACTGGTGGGCTCTACGCCTGACGGGCTGCGGTGAAACAACGGCTCATCGTAAATATCACGTAAACGTGCCAGCGCTTTGCTCACGGCAGGCTGGCTAATATCCAAACGAGCCGCGGCTTTCGAGAGATTCTGCTCTTCAAAAATCGCAACAAAAATGGGGATGAGATTCAAATCGGTATTTTTCATGGCAAAACCGGGAACACAAACGAATGGCCCAATTTTACCCAACCCAACGCCATGGCACGATGAGCGTGCTGTAAAAGTTAGTGACAGAACGCATTTTAGCGAGATTTAACCCGTCATTGACCCAAACTGAGCCCATCTCCGCTGGGGTCCACTCAATACGGCGGTTGTGCTGTTGAAAAGTTGGATGAAAGCACTGGTTAAAAGTCATAGTGGAAAGCGGTGGTTAAAAGCGCTAACGCAGAGCGACGATTCCAATTCTGTTACTATGATTTCTACCCTTCCTTTTTCGCCTGGTTATTTTTCGCCTGCTGGTCACGGTGCAACTTAGGCAATGCCTTGGGTAAAGAAATGCGCCAGTAACGTCGTGACTTTGCTTGTACGCCTTGCCAAAGCTGCTTCATCAGAGAAACGTCTTCTACACCTTGATGAAACAGCGCCGTGCTCTGTTGCCAAGGTTTTGAATCATGAGCTTTAGCGATCTGCAATTCGCCATCATTGACTCGTAACTGCTTGTACAAGAGCACCCGAACCGCTGGCCAACGCTTGGCTTTAAGCAGACGGCGAAACACCAACCACGTCGGTAATGGTCGCGAACGATAATGGCGTTTCACCATAACGATCACCGCCATCAACGTGAGCAGGAATAGCCCTCCCGCGACAAGCCACTTCGAGTAGGCACGGATAAACGACTGAAACGTATGTTTCGCATGAAAAGTGTTGCCTTCAATCACCACCGTCTCCAGCGTCCGGCTATCACTGTTCCACCACTGAAATTGGCGCTCAGGTAAGCTCAAATCCCCACCTTGTTGAATCACATACACGGTTTCTTCTGTGCGACTCGAACGATAGTCACCCCTTATTTGGGTATCCTCCAGACGATTAGGTTGAGGATACGCTTGATAGCGAGACGTGGATTCGTCGCTGAGAAGTTTGGGGAGCAACACAGAAAGGCTATCTTTGGCGCGAATGGTGATGGTTCTGGTTATGGCATCCCCGACTTTCAACGGCTCCGAGGAGGTTTGCCATTGCTGCTCTACCTCAACGTCACTGGCACTAAACCAAACAGAGTGTTGCTGTATCAATCCCGAAGGTATGGAAGCGTCAAACGAAATCGGCGTAGTGTAGAGCGTACCCGAGACGTTTTCACCATTGGACGCAGAGACTTGCACGCTCACCGCAATGGGGGGAACGACAAAGCGCCCCGACAACTGCGGATAAAGGGTAATTTCCCAGCGCTGACGCGACCACGTATGGCCGTCCTTACGCTCGGTATAGTTGGTTGCCAACGGATTACGTTGCTTGGCGATGACGTTGGGGATTTCAACGTTCCCAATGCGAGTGCCCGCGGTGAACCAGCGTGGTGTCGCGACTTCAATAGTCAAAATCACCTGCTCATTCACGCTGAACACGGGAAGCGTTTTCGTCTCTTGCGCCTTTGGCGGCGGGCCAACCCAAGCCAACAGCTCAACATTGTTGCTGCGTTGCAAATCCTCGATATCCTGCGCGTACGCTGTCGTACTCAACACTAGGTTAGAGAGGGTGAGAAACATCGCCATTAGCCACTTATGTGGAAACGGAGTCGCAAATTTGGCGTACATCATCATTGCTTGTGCTCCTGTTGCCCGAGCGTTGTGTCACTTGTTTTCGCCCTTTGATGCAATTGAATTTGGAACTTAGCCGCTAGAAAGTACTTGGGATCAGCCTCCACACGTTTTAACCATTTATCTGCTAACGCGTCACTTCCCAAGATCTCGTTTGCATTTAACGTTTCTTTAAGCATCATTTTGGCAACGGTTTGTTCGTCTACACCTTCAGCAGTTTGAGGATTATCCCCCAACTCGATTGACTCTTCTGGGCCATCCGTTGAGCCAGCTTGGCTTGCACTGGTGCGATTGATTTCTTCAACAATACCACCAATGACCCGAAGATTGTGTTCCACGTCGGCTCTTAACTTGCTGCTCAAGGTTTCTTTATCGGCAAGGGATCGTAACAAATTACGCGCGGCCAAATATTCTCGTTGGCGAGCCAGAGCGGTTGCTGCGTTGTAAAGCCCGAGGTCTTTGGCTTCATCTGACGGATCGTTTTGCATGGTTAAAAATGCGCTGTGTGCTAAGGCGTATTCTCCGGCGTAGTAATAGGCCGTGCCTTTGCGTAATGGGTCGTTGAAATGTTTGGCGGCTTGCAAGTATTGCCCTTGGTTCCACCATCGTTGACCTTGCTGGTCAGGAGTCAGCCAGAGATCCCACCACCACTGCTCCGTCTTCTCCCATACCGTCATCATTTTTGGCTGAGCAGTTCTTTCCGCACTCAGCGAAACGGTTTCTGCCATGGCATTGGGCGTTGCGATCAGCGACGTAGAGACCGTGACCACCAAGCACCATTGCACTAACCAGCCTTTGCGAAACCAGAGCATCATAATGATGGCGATGGGTAACAACAGCGGATAGCCCATATCTTGCCACGGCATCGACGAGTCACCATTTAGCTGCATATTCCGTTCAACGTATCGGTTGAGGGTTTCGATATCACGATTATCGACACTGGTTTGCACTAAACGCCCCCCCGTTGCGTTGGCCAATTTGTTCAATGAACCTAAATCCACTGGAGTGTCGGAAACAACATTTGAATTGCCCGCCGCCAAGATCAGTAATTGATACGGTTTTTCTGCAAAATACGCTTCGTACGCGTCGATGGTGGCCGGATTCACCCCATCACTCACTAACAATACGCTTGAGCCAGCCTGCCCTTGCAGTTGTTGATCAATCAGAGGCAATGCTTTTTCCGCAAGCTTACCTTCTATGGGCATAATCCCGGGTGTGATTGCCGCTAGAAACGGGTCAAAGACTTTACTGTCTTGCGTTACAGGCATCGCGACGTGTGCAGAGCCAGCAAAGACCACTAACCCCGTGCTGCCTCCTTTTCTTGCAACTAACAAATCACGAATTTTCTGTTTTGAGCGAGCTAAGCGACTGGGAGGAAGATCATTTTGTAGCATCGAGTTGCTGTTATCCAATATCACCAACATAGTCGCTTTGTCTTCACCAAATGGTGAGGCTTGCCGCTGCCAAGTCGGGCCTGCGCAAATAATAATTGCTAAAGTGACATTGACCACCAATAACTTGAGCGGCAGCTGCTTGCGCCAGCCGTACTCACCTATCGTTAACACTTGGCGTAAATGCGTTGGCAAAATGGCTTTCCAACTCGCGGCACTCTCCTCCCGCCACCTCATCCATAACAGTAGTAACATCGGCACAAACGCCAATAACCATTCCGGTCGCAGGAAGTGAAACTGAGAGAAAAACGGCGTCACTGTCATGCCGAATGAAGACGTATCAAGCATGGTGTTTCCTCTGTTCATTTTCCACTGTTGTTGCTTTGACCTTTGTGTTGCGTATCCGTCGCTTCAACGTCACCACACTAAACGCAACAAGATAGAGGCTCACCACGGTACCCATTAATCCATGATGCAAACTCTGCTTAGGGCGGTAGGTCACGCTTTGGTACAACTGAGGCTCGAGCTTACCGATATCATCGTATGCGCTGGCCAACTCATCGCGGTTCAAAGCTTGAAATGCTTTGCCGCCAGATTCACTGGCAATGCGTTCGATCGTTTGCATGTCGAGTGCAGTTTCCCCAACCGTGCTGGGATCGCCCATCGCAATCACATGAATTCTAACCCCTTTTGCTTTGGCCACCTTGGCCGCGTCTATGGGTTCAACAAAGCTTCCAGTGTCATTGCCATCAGTGAGCACGATCGCCACTTTTTGTCGTGGTTTTGAAGACGCGGCTTGGCTTTGTTCACTTTGCTCAAAGACCTTGATGGCCAAACCAATGGCATCGCCCAAATGCGTACTCTGCCCCGCCATTGCAACATCGGTTTGATTGAGCAGCGCTAACCATACTTTTTGATCCGCGGTGAACGGCGTTTGTACAAAAGCCGCGTCCCCAAACAAAATCAGACCAAGGCGATCCCCCTGTCTGGTTTTAGCAAAATCCGCCAGTACCTCTTTGGTGGCATCAAGACGAGAAATTTTTGCACCCGACGCACTGGTAAAATCCTGCTCAGCCATTGAGCCAGAAAGATCGACCACCACCATGACATCGCGACCCGAACTTTCGCGTATTTGCGGTGCGCCCAAAATGGTTGGTTTGGCAAGCGCACTGACCACCAGTAACCAAGACAACACTAACGTAGCACGTTGCCAACTGCTGGGTGTTAACTGACTGGCTCCTTCTGAGGGCGTTTCCCCCATGGCTTCCACCAGTTGATGAAAGAATGGCACCTTAATGGCGGTTTGTTTGGTGCGGTATGCCGGCACAAAGTAATAAACCACCAATGGCAGCGGTAGCGCCAGAAACCACAACGGAGAGTCAAACTCGAGATGAATAAGACTCAACATTGACGATAGATAATCAACCATGACGCAGCCCTTTTAACCATTGCCATGGAGACAATACACTCCGTTTTTCAACACTGGACGCCTTCTCTTGATGCGATTTGACCCAAAGTGCCGCACGCGCTTTCAGTGTTGCTCGTGCTGATTCACTCAAAGGTACGTTGGGGTTCACGGTGCTTTGCACCCACTGTATTGCCAACTCATCGTCAAAGAGGGGTTGTGTTGGTATAAGCTGATTCAACACAGCCAAAAATGCATAGCCAAACAGACGTGCGTAGCCGCTGTCGTGGTAGATCAATACCTGTTTTACTATCGAAAACAGTTCGCTCGCCATGGCAGGATCTTTTGGATCTAACTGTGCGATTGCCTGCAAAGCTTCGGCGCGATATCGATTATCCCAACAAAAACGGAGGTATCGATAACCAATGTAGAGCAGCACCAGCCCCCCAATGATGGCCAACACTTTCCAACCCACCGTTTGTGGCAACCAACTGACACTTTCGGGCACTGCCACATCGTGCAGTTCACGCAGAATATAGGTACTTGGCGGTGTATGTTGAATCGTCATCTATCGCCCTCCTACCCATTTTTGGAAGTGCGCAATGTGCTCGCCTTTGGTGTCCAATTCGATGTGGGGCAAGTTTTTCATCGCCATGAGTTGTGCGAGCGACTGGCGCTGCTGTTGTGACTTTTCCGCCAAGCTGATACTGGCCGTGTTGATTTTCGCTTTGCTATCCATACTCAGTTGATAGCGTCCATCACCAATCACCCAGTTAATGCGAGCAAGCTCTGGTGGAAGAGATTGTTCAAGTGGATCCCCCACCATCACAACAAGAATGTCGTTGTGCTGCTGGAGTTGCTTTAAATGGTCAAGATGATGCGTTTCACAGTCACGCCAGTCACTGATAAAAATGAGAGTCGAATGCCTTGGTTTGACGCGTTTGATCAATTCAAGCCAATGACCAAATGAGACTGAGGTGGAATCCTTGGATGCAACGTTTAGGCTCTGATTTGTTTGCGCTAAACGCTTTAGCTGCGCCAACAAATCATTTTGTGAGCGCTTCACTTTGCTGTAGTACAACTCTTGATGCGACGCGATGACGAAGCCAACACGATCACCATCTTTCAATGCTCGCCAAGCGCACATCGCGGCAATTTCCGCTGCCACCACCGATTTCATTATCTCGGTCGAGGCAAAGAACATTCCGCTACGCTGATCAACGCACACCAACACATTGCGATCTTTTTCTTCCGTATAACGACGCACGTGGGGCTTTCCGGTACGCAATGTGACTTTCCAGTCGAGGTTACGGATGTCGTCACCAAGCTGATAATGGCGCAACTCTTCAAAGTTTAAACCTCGTCCCCGAAACAAGGAACGGTGTCGCCCAGAGAGCACGCTGCCAGCCCTAAGATGCGGCAGTAAGCTAAAGCCGTCGGCTTGTGCTTGCAAACGGACAAGCCTTGCGTAATCACAGTAGACTCTAGGGTCGAGTCCTTGCGGCTGAGGGGCGATCGTTGGCTTGACCATACTGGTTCCCCCCTATCCGATTTCGACACAATCAAGCAGCGCTTGCACTACAGCTTGATGGTCAACACCATCGGCAATCGCATCATAGGAAAGTGAAAAACGATGCCCTAGCACACATGGCACCATTGCACGCACATCATCAGGTGTGACGTGGTCACGTCCTTGCAGCCAAGCGTAAGCACGCGCGCACTTATCCAGCGCGATTGACGCTCGAGGGCTCGCCCCCACTTCAATCCATTTTGATAAGGCAGTTTCGGCATAGCGATCTGGTTTACGCGTCGCCATCACAAGTGCCACGATGTAGTTTTCGACCAAGTCAGACACCGCGATAGTTGGCAATTGTCGACGGGCTTCTAACACTGTGTCGGGGTCAATAGGCTGAAGCGCTTGATCACCATCACCACTGACTTTTCTCTCCCCCATCTCTTCGCTGCGCACTAAACGAATAATCTCTCGTTCAGCCTCATCTTCTGGGTAGTCCACCGTGACTTTCATCATGAAACGATCCATTTGCGCTTCTGGGAGAGGATACGTCCCTTCTTGCTCAACGGGGTTTTGCGTGGCAAGCACCATAAAGAGCTCAGGCAGCTGGTGCGTTTTGTCACCGACCGTTATCGTGCCTTCCGCCATCGCCTCCAGCAGCGCCGCTTGGACTTTCGCTGGTGCTCGATTCACTTCATCGGCCAGTACAATGCTGTTGAAAATCGGCCCCGCTTGAAAATGGAGCTGCGGCTTACCCTCACGCTCTTGGTACACTTCTGTGCCCGTCACATCGGACGGCAGTAAATCTGGCGTAAATTGAATGCGGCCAAAGCTGGTGTTAAGCCGCTTCGCCAGCGATTTCACCGATCGCGTTTTGGCGGTGCCAGGCAATCCTTCAAGCAACACATGGCCATTAGTCAGTAATCCAATCACCAACGCCTCAACCACATGCCTTTGGCCAATGACGCTTTTTTCCGTTTGTTGAATGAGTAGATTGATGGCTTTCTGTGCGTGATTCATCGGCGTTTTCCAGTTTTGTAAACGAAAGGAAGAGATTGAAATCAGTATAAAAACAATTTGAATAACTAAAGGTTATAACGTCTATATGCCCCTTGCTGCTAACCGCTATTCACGGCGGTCATGAGGAGCTTTGAGGATTTGAGTAATGCCAACCAACATTGGCAATGCATAATCAAAAAACGCTTTGATGCCCGGACACAGATAGTTCAGTCCAACTTCACCGTCTGGAGATTTGATCAAGCGATTCTTAGGACATTCACCCCAACAATATTGAAGATAGGGGCATTGCAGGCAATAGCTCGGCAGCGACTCTCTTTTCGCCATACCAAAGGTGTACTGACGCGTTGACATGGCCAGCTCACTCAAATCATGCTGCTGAATATTAGCCAGTTGATATTCGGGATACACATAGTGATCGCAACTGAACACGTCACCATTGTGTTCTATCGCCAAGCCCTTGCCGCAGAACTCTGACGTCACGCAAAGTTGCGAAGGCAATCCCATCACCTGCGCAACGGCGGTTTCAAATAGATTAACAAGTACACGCCCTAAATCGTTATTCACCCACTCTTCAAAGGTTACAATAAGAAACGCTCCCCACTGCTGCGGGTCCACGGACCAATCCGTGACCACAGACATAGGATGCCCCGGCTTGGCCAGTTCACTACCCACGACAGGGATCATCTGTTCATTCCAAAACTGCGGCGCTGTGGTTTGAAAACCATTGGATTCGACAACGGGTGTAAACTGGAGATAAGTGGCGCCCAACTCTTGGGTAAGAAAACGATATACCTCACGAGGATACTGAGCATTATGGCGATTCACTGCAACCAAAGCGTTAAATTTCACCCCATATTTTTTGAGCGTTTCAACCGATTTCATTACCAAATCAAAGGTGGGTTTTCCGCTTCGTGTTCGGCGATATTTGTCATGAATTTCGCGCGGGCCATCGATCGACAGGCCCACAAGAAATTGGTGTTCGGCTAGAAACTGACACCACTCATCATTGAGCAAAATGCCATTCGTTTGCAGGTCATTTTCTATGCGAACGCCAACTGGCTGATATTTTTTCTGCAGTTCAACCACTTTGCGAAAGTAGTCGAGGCCGAGCAGTGTCGGCTCTCCACCTTGCCACGAGAACACGATTTCATTGCCATCCTGGCTCGCTATGTAACTTTTGATAAACGTTTCAAGCAACTCCTCACTCATCTGAGGCTGTTTCTTTTGATGCAGCAACGCTTCTTTATGCAGATAGAAACAATACTGGCAATCAATATTGCATTTGGCACCGCCGGGTTTCGCCATCACATGAAAACGACGTTGATAACTTTGATTTGCTTCGGGCTTTGCCGCAGTTTTCATGGGCACAATAGGCATCGCAGTTGAATGACGAGGAGTGACTTTTTGCATCAGTATTTCTCTTTTCTGCTGTCTCAGTATGGGCAAGACGATGAATTAAGAAGAGATAGCCTCTCCTTTTCCAAAGAGGCTATCGCTTAGACAGGGTTATTTCGGTACAAACGAACCCGGCGCCATGCGAGGTGGGTACGCTTTGAATGTTCCCATGACTTCTTGAACTTTCTCAATTGCTGGCATCATGAGGAATGAGCGTTCATACATCCAAGTGTCATAACCCATACCAGTGTCTCCACGTTCGAACGGGTCGATACTCAAGTCGAATATCTTAGGTACACGCAGTTTGGTGAAAGGCTTCTGCCAAATTGCGAGACCAGTTTCATTCTCTTGGATCATGAAGTGGTATTTGTATTTGCCATAGCGCAGTGCCAGCAGATCCCCGTCATCACTCCAATAAACGAACTCATTGCGTGCAGATTGGTCTGTTTTACCCGTGAGGTAAGGCAATTGGTTGTAACCATCCAAATGCACCTTGTAGCTGATATTGTCGACTTTTTTGCCTTTAAGCAGCTCGTCCTTGACCTTGCTGTTGCCTGCGGCTGCCAGCAGTGTTGGGAAAAAGTCTTCAAGCGACATCATGCCATTGAAGGTTTCTCCAGCTTTGATTTGGCCCGGCCATTTGATAAGCGCAGGAACGCGGAAGCCACCTTCCCAACCGGTATTTTTTTCACTGCGAAATGGCGTCATGCCCGCATCCGGCCACAAGTTGATCATCGGCCCGTTATCTGTGGTGTATACGATGATGGTGTTGTCATCGACACCCAGCTCTTTGATCTTATTCAGCAGGTGGCCAATTTGATCATCATGCTGCTTCACCCCATCTGCGTAAAACCCCGCCCCCGTTTTGCCTTGATACGCTTCTGGTACATGGGTGAAGTTGTGCATACGTGTGGTATTAAACCAAGTAAAGAATGGTTTATCCGCTTTCACTTGTTTCTCGATAAACTGTTCTGTCGCTTCGAGGAATTCGTCATCCACCGTTTCCATGCGCTTACGCGTCAGTGGCCCTGTGTCTTCGATCTTTCCATCTGCATAGGAGTGAATCACACCACGCGGGCCAAATTTTTTCTTGAACTCAGGATTTTTCGGGTAGTCGACATTTTCAGGTTCTTCTTCTGCATTCAAGTGGTACAAGTTGCCAAAGAACTCATCAAACCCGTGATTGGTTGGCAGATGTTCATCGCGGTCACCTAAGTGGTTTTTACCAAACTGGCCTGTCGCATAACCAAGTTGTTTGAGCATAGTGGCGATGGTTGGATCTTTTTCTGAGATACCTTGAGGCGCGCCTGGTAAACCCACTTTAGATAGCCCAGTTCGCTTAGGCATTTGACCGGTGATAAACGCAGAACGACCTGCTGTCGAACTTTGCTGTGCATAAAAGTTGGTGAATTTGGCGCCTTCTTTGGCAATGCTGTCGATGTTTGGCGTGCTGTACGCAAGCATGCCACCGTTGTATGCGCTTAGGTTCCAATATCCCACATCGTCACCAAAGATAACCAAAATATTGGGTTGTTCGGCTGAATAGGCGGCGGCAGAGGCTGTACCGACCGCGAGAGCACAAGCATTCAACACGAATGTCTTGCTGAGATTTTTCTTACTGTTGGGCATAAAAACTCCATTACTCCGCTGGTTGTTGACACGTTCTAGGACAAAACAAAGATTTAATTAATATAAATATTGTCATTTTGCGGATAAATAGAGTTAAAATTCGCTTTAACATAAATTTGATTTATGAGTAATCCTATGGACCTCAACTTAATTCAGACCTTTTTGGTGGTTGCGGAATATCAGTCCTACACCAAAGCTGCCGATCATTTGGGCTTAACTCAACCGGCAGTAAGCGCATCCATTAAGCGCTTAGAAAAGGTGGTCAATAAACAGTTGTTCGTTAAGAAAGGACGCGGCATCGAGCCGACCGCTTCGGCTTATCAACTGATCCCTAAATTCCATCAAGCCATCAGTATCGTAGACAACGCCATTTCTGAGCGTTCTGCTTTCCAAGTCTGTTGCTCTGAAACTCTTTTGCATAGCCTAACGCCCATAGCCAATACCGTGTTCCACGAATCTCCACCGGAAAAATATCTGCTGTTTGAACAAATCCGCCAGCAGAAAATGGATCTCATCATCGATACCGTCATCACCAAAGATTCCTCTTTTGTGATCGAGAACGCCTACCAAGAACCCGCTGTCGTCATTTGCCGTCAGGGCCACCCTCGTATTCAAGGACAGCTTAGCAAAGCCCAGTTTTATCAAGAGAGCCATTGTCTGTTTTCCGGCAAATGGAACAACACCACAGGGTTTGAGCAGCTAGCCAATGAACCTATTGAAGAGCGGATTGTCGAGATTGTGACGACGTCGCTGTCGAGTATGGCGCTCTATGTCGCCCAACGAGATTGCCTCGGCGTGGTCTCTCGTTCGTTTGCCTTAAAATGGAGTCAGGCGCTGAAACTGCAAATTCTCGATTGCCCAATTGCTATTAGCCTGATTCCCTATAAGTTCATTTATCATAAGCGCGAGCTAAACAACCCAGCTCACCAGAGGTTGAGAGAGAAGATAAAAGCGCAACTCGAACAAGCACACGCCCATCCCATCGAACTGTAAACACGAGCGTCGAAATCACAGCCGCTTTCGACGCTCACTTCGACGGACAAAACCCGGTTGTTAAAACGTGATTGAGCGTTCATTTTTCATCATAGCGAGCGGCACGGCATTCCACCGCTCTCCTTATCGATGAAGGCGTCAAGCGCTTCGCATAACCATTGGTTATATTGACTATAAAGCGACAATTTCCAGCCACATCATTAGCTTATTAGCCATCTTAATGCAGGAAAACCTGGTTTTTCTGCTTCCTCTACCCCTTATTGGAGTTTCTATGGCAAACCAAATAAGCAAACTGGCGATCGGTATTGGTGTTCTTGCAACCTCTGGTGCCGCAACGGCGGCTGACAAGCCAAATATTCTGGCCATTTTTGGCGACGATGTTGGTTACTGGAACATCAGCGCCTATAACCAAGGCATGATGGGCTATCAAACACCGAACATTGACCGTATTGCCAACGAAGGCGCACTGTTCACCGATCACTATGGTCAACAATCTTGTACCGCAGGCCGTGCCTCTTTCATTACTGGCCAAGAGCCGTTTAGAACAGGGTTGTTAACCATCGGCATGCCTGGCTCAAAACACGGCATTCCTGATTGGGCACCCACTATTGCGGATTTGTTGAAAGAGCAAGGTTACATGACCGCGCAGTTCGGCAAAAACCATTTAGGCGATCAAGACCAACATCTGCCAACCAATCACGGGTTTGACGAGTTCTTTGGCAATCTATACCACCTCAATGCAGAAGAAGAACCAGAGACTTACTACTATCCAAAAGATCCTGAGTTCCGCAAAAACTACGGCCCTCGTGGCGTGATCAAATCTTATGCTGACGGCAAAATTGAAGACACTGGTCCAATGACGCGTAAACGTATGGAGCACGCAGACGAAGAGTTCTTGGAGTCCTCGCTCGCCTTTATGGAAAAAGCGGTAAAAGCCGATAAACCGTTCTTCATTTGGCACAATACCACGCGCATGCATGTGTGGACGCGCCTTCAAGAAAAGTACCAAGGTAAATCGGGCGTGAGCATTTACGCAGATGGCATGTTGGAGCACGATGACCAAGTGGGTATCCTACTCGACAAACTCGACGAACTGGGCGTTGCTGACAACACGATTGTTATCTATTCAACCGACAACGGTGCAGAAACCGTGACATGGCCTGATGGCGGCGCAACACCATTTTATGGTGAAAAAGGGACGACTTGGGAAGGCGGCATGCGTGTTCCACAACTTGTTCGTTGGCCAGGTGTCATCAAACCAGGAAGCAAATTCAACGACATGATGGCCCACCAAGACTGGTTGCCAACCTTAATGGCAGCCGCAGGTGTACCGAATGTGAAAGAGAAACTCGCCAAAGGCTATAAAGCGAATGGTAAAGAGTGGCGTGTTCATATCGATGGCTATAACTTTAAGCCTTATTTCGAAGGCAAAGAGAAGAAAGCCCCACGCGAATCGCTTCTTTACTTCACGGCTAATGGTGAACTGAACGCCATTCGTTGGAACGATTGGAAGCTAAACTTTGCGGTAATGGAAGGCGATATTTCAAACGCGATTCGCTTCTCTCCAAACTGGCCACAAATCATCCACTTGCGTGCAGATCCATTTGAGAAAGCGCCACACGAATCGGGCATGTATCTACGTTGGATGGCAGACAACATGTGGTTGTTTGTACCCGTTCAAGACGTTATTGGGGATTTCTTCAAAACATTGCCTGATTACCCAATGCAACAAGGTGAGATGATGAACCCAGCGTCCATCAGCTATCAATCACTGGGTTTGCAAGGAAAGATGAAGCAACTTGAGCAACTGCAAAAAGAAGTGCAGAAAATCAAGTAACCTTATCTCCCCTCTTTCTATCAGCCGCTCCAAATGTGAGCGGCTTTTTTTGTTGTATGGGCAGTTGTATGAACAAAAAATGTGTTAAATAAAAAGGCCCAGTCACTCAAGTAACTGGGCCTATCAATCAGCAGTAAAGAGCTGTCATTACAGCAATTCAACTGACTGTTGAGCAATCACGAATTCTTCGTTGGTTGGAATAACCATCGCCACTGCGTTTAGCAATGCCGATGTTGCAATCACCCCTGCATTACCGAAACGAGCATCTTCGTTGCCTTTTTCATCTTCAACAAAACCAAGAAGTTTCAGATTCTTAAGGATCTCACGACGAATTGGTAGTGAGTTTTCGCCAATGCCGCCAGTGAAGATGATGCCGTCAAAAGAATCTAACGCAGCTAGGTATGACGCAATGTATTTCGCGACACGGTAGGTGAACACTTGGAATGCTAGCGTCGCGCCTTCGTGGCCCTGTTCCATCGCTTCTAAAATGCCACGAGCGTCGCTAGTTAGGCCAGATACACCTAAGAAGCCAGAAGCTTTATTTAGCGAGTTGAACACTTTCTCTTGAGACCAACCTTTCTTAAGCAGGTATTCAATAATGCCAGGGTCTAGGTCACCACAACGAGTACCCATCATAAGGCCAGAAAGCGGCGTGAAGCCCATAGAGGTATCGACAGATTCACCATTGTTAATTGCACACACTGAAGCACCATTGCCAAGGTGTACAGAGATGAAGCTAGACTCTTCAATTGGCTTGTTCAGCATTTTCGCTGCTTCGCGACTTACGAAGTAGTGGCTGGTACCATGGAAACCGTAGCGACGAATGCCGAAATCCGTGTATAACTCGTTCGCGATAGCGCCTGTAAACGCACGCTTTGGCATAGTTTGGTGGAAAGCGGTATCAAACACAGCAAACTGAGGAAGTGCTGGAAAGGCTTCCATCGCCGCACGAATACCGATAGCACCCGCAGGGTTATGCAGAGGAGCAAGATCGGCAAGCTTCTCGATCTCTGCCGTCACTTCCTCATTAATACGTACTGTCGACGTGAATTTCTCACCACCGTGTACAATTCGGTGCCCTACAGCAACGATATCTTTCGTCAAACCTAATTCTTCAGTCAAACCAACCAGTTTGCCGATAGCGATTTTGTGGTGGTTATCTTCACCTTCAATGGCAATCTCAGTTTTTTCGCCAGAGTATTTCCAGCTCATGCGCGCATCTTCAAGACCGAAACACTCACCCAAGCCACTCAACACGGCTTCACCAGTGACAGAGTTTATGACTGCAAACTTGAGAGAAGAGCTACCCGAGTTGATAACCAATACGAACGAATTAGACATTAAGTTTATTTCCTGTTGTGGAGCGGAATATAAGGGACCGACGCCAAGGCGCGATGTTCATTCATTGTTGAAACCATTATTCAATAATTTTTGAATCTTTCAACTATCTTTTAGTTCAATTGTTTAGGTCACGACTTTTTTGTTGATCTACCGCAATTTTTGATTTTATTTGAAGCGAAAAATTATATAACCATAGTGCAAGTGACATCATATGTTATAAGCATTCGTTGCCCTCAACTTACAACAATGTTATTCACTTAAGCCCATAATGGTGCAGATCTTTGAAAATTTGAGCGAAAAAAAACCGGGTTATCACCCGGCTTTCTTTAAATCATATTGGATTAATCTTCGTTGCGACGTGGACGACCGTGGCCACGCTCACCACGATGGTTACCACGGTGATCACCACCACGGTTGCGATCAAAACGACGCTCACCGTCACGGTTACCACGGAAACCACCTTCACGGTTACCACGGTAGCCACCTTCACGACCGCCTTCGCGATTGCCTTCGCGATTGCCTTCGCGATTGCCACGGTAGCCGCCTTCACGACGACCGCCTTCGCGGAAACCACCTTCACGGCGAGCACCATCACGACGACCACGGTTTTCGTTGAAATCGTTGAAATCACAAACAACGGCACCTACTTCTTTCTGACGAATACGCAGTTTACGAAGTTTGCTTGCAGCTTGTGTGCTCATCGCTTTTGGTAGCTGAACAAACGTGTGCTCTTGAGCCAGTTTGATTGCACCAATTGAACCTTTACCTAAGCCAAGTTCGTTTGCCAGTGCGCCTACGATGTCTTTCACTTGAACACCTTGCTCACGGCCAACTTGAAGTTGGTAAGTATCCCAATCTTGGTTGCTGTTAAAGCTTTCACGACGACCGCCATTGTCACGACTTTCACGACGCTCACGACGGTTTTGCTTATCGCGCTCAATCGCTTCGATCATTGGGTCTTCGCCAATGTAGAATAGCGGACGTTTGCCTTGCTGACGCTTCAATAGAATCGCCGCTAGAACGCTTGAGTCGATCTCTAGACGCTCTTCTAGTTTCTCGATCAGCTCTGCGAACTTATCAAGCGCTTTATGCTCGATGTCAGCTTGAAGCTCAGCGGCAAGTTTATCTAGACGCGCTGCTGCAACTTTGTCACGAAGTGGCAGTTGGATCTCTTCCATAGAAGACTTAGTAACACGCTCGATAGTGCGAAGCATGCGAATTTGGTTTGTGCGAACAAGAAGGATCGCTTTACCTTGACGTCCTGCACGGCCAGTACGACCGATACGGTGGATGTATGACTCAACATCGAATGGGATGTCGTAGTTAAACACGTGAGTGATACGTGGCACGTCTAGACCACGAGCAACAACGTCTGTTGCAACAAGGATATCGATAACACCTTGTTTGATGTGATCAACCGTGCGCTCACGTAGAGACTGAGGAATATCACCGTGTAGTGCTGCTGCTTTGAAGCCGCGTGCACATAGCCAATCCGCTAGACGCTCAGTGTCTTGACGAGTACGTACGAACACGATTGATGCATCTGTCTCTTCTGTTTCTAGAAGACGAGACATTGCTTCATCTTTTTCTACGCCTTTAACAACCCAGAACTGCTGTGCAACTTTATCTACAGTGTGGTTTTTACCTGCAACGTCGACAGTGACTGGATCACGCAAGAAGCGCTCAACAATGTTTTTCAGCATTGGAGGCATAGTTGCAGAGAACAGTACGCGTTGTGCAGATGATGGAGCGTGCTCCATGATTTCCGTTACATCGTCAACGAAACCCATGTTTAGCATTTCGTCTGCTTCATCAAGAACGAAAGTATGCACTTCACCTAAGTCTAGGCGCTCGCGGTTGATAAGGTCTTGAACACGGCCCGGAGTACCCACGATAACGTGAGTGCCATTCTTAAGAGCACGCATTTGATCAACGATAGATGCACCACCGTAGATCTCTAGTACTTTCAAACCACGGATGTTTTGACCAAGGTTTTTCATCTCAGCCGCAACCTGGATCGCTAGCTCACGAGTTGGAGCCAGTACGATTGCTTGAGGTTTACGCTGTGCGAGATCAAGTTTGTTGAGAAGAGGCAGAGAAAATGCTGCCGTTTTGCCCGTACCCGTTTGTGCTTTACCTAGCGCATCCACACCTTGTAAAAGATGAGGAATCGCAGCTGCCTGAATCGGTGTTGGCGAAACAAAGCCCATACCATCAAGAGCGGAAAGGATAGCATCATTCAGCTCTAAATCGCTGAATTGAATTACAGAATCTTGCATTGGGATCCTACTGTATTAATTGTAAAAATGGGTCCCACAAGCTCTTCTCATTCGATACTGGTCCATTCAGATGCTGCTTTTTAATTCAAAGCAACACAGTACTAAAACGCTACAAGCCATTGGGGACGACTTAAGGGAGGCGGATTATTCCTTAAAAGCATAAAAAAAGCCAGAAAAAATTGAATTTCATCACAATTATTTCTTTGAATTCTCTTCACATACGCTTGCTACTCGCTCAGCCCCCGAAAAACAAGGCTTCAAGACGAATATTATTTGCACAATTTTTATCGAGACTGGGGGGTTAAACCGGGTTTTGGTAGCAATAACGCGGCGCAATGATTATAGTGTGCCCAATTTCAAACATAAGTTTAGTAAAGATGTTTCAAGATAACCCACTTTTAGCCCAGCTTAAGCAACAAATTCAGGAAAATCTGCCAAAGAAAGAAGGCACGATTAAAGCAACCGAAAAAGGTTTTGGCTTTCTCGAAGTCGATAGCAAGACAAGTTTCTTTATTCCACCCGCCTACATGAAGAAATGTATGCACGGTGATAAGGTGATCGCCATTATCCGCACCGAAAACGAACGCGAAGTGGCTGAGCCACAAGAGCTTGTCGAGCAGATGCTCAATCGCTTCATCGGTCGTGTGAAAATGTTCAAAGGAAAATTGAATGTTGTTCCTGATCATCCTCAACTGAAGAAGATGTCTCTCAAAGCCAAAACGAAGAAAGGTCTTAACCCTCAAGAATTTGCTGAAGGCGACTGGGTTGTTGGCCATTTGATCCGTCACCCACTAAAAGATGACAACGGTTTCTTTGTTGAAATCAGCGAGAAAATTACCGATGCCAATGACAAGATCGCACCATGGTGGGTAACACTGGCAGAAAACGATCTGCCTAACTCTGAGCCTGCCGGTATCGACGATTGGCAAATTAAAGATGATGCGGATCTTGAGCGTATCGACATGACGCATATCCCTTTTGTGACCATCGATGGTGAGTCAACAAAAGACATGGACGATGCACTCTACGCGAAGAAAAACGACGCTGGCGATTTTGAGTTGACGATTGCCATTGCCGATCCAACTGCTTATATCACACCAGATGATAAAATGGACAAGGTTGCACGTGAGCGTGGCTTTACCATTTATCTTCCTGGACGCAACATCCCAATGCTGCCTCGTGACCTTGCTGATGAACTGTGTTCGCTAATCGAAGGTGAAATCCGCCCTGCCCTTTGCTGCACAGTCACCGTCAGTAAAGACGGCGTGATTGGCGATGATATCCAGTTCTTTGCGGCAAACATCAAGTCGCACGCCCGTTTGGCGTATGACAATGTCTCCGACTGGCTCGAAACAGGCAGCTGTGAAAAATGGCAACCAAGCGAAGAAATTGCTGCCATCGTGCGTGACCTATACCAGTTCTCGCAAGCTCGTGCTGAATGGCGAGAGAAGAATGCTGTCGTGTTCCCAGATCGCCCAGATTACCGTTTTGAACTGAGTGAAGATAACGATGTCGTTGCGATTCACGCAGACATGCGTCGCAGTGCAAACCGCTTGGTCGAAGAGTCGATGATCACAGCCAACATTTGTGCGGGTAAAACACTGCAAGCCCATTTCGGTACTGGCGTATTTAACTGCCATGCAGGCTTCAAGTCAGAGAAGATTGCCGATGTAGTGGAACTGGTTAACCCAGACGGTACGTTGGAGTTCACAGCTGAGTCGATTGCCACTCGTGAAGGTTTTGCTGCGCTACGCCGCTGGTTAAGCAAACAAGAAACGACTTATCTTGATAACCGAATTCGCAAATTCCAAACCTACAGTGAAGTGAGCAACCAGCCTTTACCGCACTATGCGATGGGCCTTGATATCTACGCAACTTGGACATCTCCAATTCGTAAATATGGCGATATGATCAACCATCGTATGCTTAAGGCACTAATTCTAAACAAAGAGCCTGTGCAAAAACCGGATGATAGTGTCGGCGAAGAGCTTGCTTTACACCGCAAACATCACAAGATTGCAGAACGTAATGTTGCAGACTGGTTGTATGCACGCACTCTAGCAGACGCTCCAGCAAATCAAACGCTGTTTACCGGTGAAATCTTCGATATTAACCGTGCTGGTATGCGCATCCGTTTACTTGAAAATGGCGCTGCGGCATTCATCCCTGGTTCTCTTATTATTGATAATAAAGAAAGAATTGAGTGCAATGGTGACCTAGGTACTGTTTCTATCGATAAAGAAGTGGTATACAAACTGGGAGACGTTCTTGAAGTCGTGTTAGCTGACGTTAACCAGGAGAACAGAAGCCTGGTTGCGAAACCTACCCAAGTATTCGCTGAATTACCCGTGGTAGAAGAAACTCAGAATTAACATCTTAAAAAGCGTTCAAATGAACGCTTTTTTTATACCACCAATTCACAATAACGTGATTTTCATTGGTAACACTGCAAGAACAGTTCTATTAAATATAACTATATTCATTCAGTGGTAAGCTACTTTATGCCAACAATAGAAATTATCAGATTTAACCACTTTGCTCCGAGGAAACAGGAACGTTATCCAGTGACAAAGAATGGCCTATTTTTCGTGGAGCAAGGCAGCCTAACCGTAACACAAGATTCCGGAGCAACGAGTGAGCTGACGGCAGGAGAATTTGCATTGTACAATTCCGGCCAATTAAAAGAAGCTCAAGCTCAACCGGGAGAAAATGGATTTTC
The DNA here is from genome assembly GCF_002265885.1 of Vibrio sp. 03_296. Taxonomy (NCBI): domain Bacteria; kingdom Pseudomonadati; phylum Pseudomonadota; class Gammaproteobacteria; order Vibrionales; family Vibrionaceae; genus Vibrio; species Vibrio sp. 03_296. The sequence goes on along the minus strand of NZ_NPKW01000131.1, from coordinate 25,340 downwards.
AGCGTTAGCCTTGGTGTTTAGCATCACGCTGCTTCAAAAGTTCCGTAACGTTTACCCTTTATCTAAAATTCCAGCTCAACAAACTGACACCTTTTTCAAATTCAGTGGTCAACATAAGCGAATCGACCAGCTGAAAGATATGCTTATTGAAGAAGTTGAGAGGAAACAAAACTCGCAAGCTCAAGAACATTTAGCCTTGGCGTTAATGGCGCTCATGGTTGAAAAACAGCCAGAGCTACTCAATATGATTATTCGCGCAACACAATTTAGTGAAACGCAAAAAATCATTCAGTTTATTGAAAGCAATATCGAAGAAGAGATCTCATTGGAGACGCTCGCCAAGCACATGGGTATGTCCACCGCAACCCTGAAACGACGCTTAGCGGCAGAAGAGATGTCATTTTCACAGTTGTTGAAGATTAAGCGAATCTCTCATGCAGCGACTCAGCTTCGCGTAACGGATAAATCGATTACCACCATTGCTTACGAGTCTGGATTTAAAAGTGCTGCCCATTTTAGTACCGCGTTTAAAGCGGTACAGCAAATGACACCCAAAGAGTTCCGCGCGAAAGTACAACAACACGGTAAAGCCTAGCGACGAGCTTTCCAAATCAGGCAAGCGTAATGCGTAGTGATTCACTCACTGCGCATTACCAAAAACACGCCAATGGGTCGTGTTCTATCTCCTCTAAAATCGAATCAAGATCATCGGATTTCATTAGCGGGTAATAGGGTTCCCAATAGAAGGTGTCACCGTCAAACTTCGCTTGAAAGAACAACCATTCGCCGTGAAATACATCAAAGAGAATTTTGGCCACCGGTGAGGTGTATTCACTGTGACGAGAATCCAACAAATACGCCGCTTTGTAAAAAATCACTCCAGTCTCGATCGGTTGATAGAGACATTTTCCGAGCTCAACGGGAAGGTTAACGTTTCTTTTTGTGCACAGCGCTTGGGCACCTTTATTAAGCCGACTGATAGCAATTTGCGTCACTGACATAGTCATTCCTTCATCTATTCGGCTAGATTTGCTGACGTTTGCTTTCGAAGCCCTATCAAAAAGCCACAGGCTTACTCAACGCCACCGTTTGCCGCTTTATAGACTTATTTTAGTACACAAAGTGTAATCGCCATGCGAGTGACTTAATGTTTAGACCTTCACAAAAATGTAACCTGAACGAAATATCATTCCACTCTCAAATAACCCTATTTTGGAGTAAGTTATGTTTCGCTTTGTGGTACCCGTCCTTTTATCTCTCTTTTCTATCGTCCCATTAAGCCACGCTAAAGAAGTGAATATTTCCGGTTCGACCTCTGTTGCACGTGTAATGGACGTGCTTGCCGAAGAGTTTAACAAGTCTCACACAGATTCTTTTATCGCCGTCCAAGGTATTGGCTCGACCGCAGGAATCACGATGGTTAACAAAGGCGTAGTTGAGCTGGGGATGAGCTCCCGCTACCTCACAGAAAGCGAGAAAGGTGAAGATTTGAATGTGGATTTAATTGCTTACGACGGGCTAGCGGTGGTCATCAACCGTTCCAATACCCTTTCTAATCTGACTCAAGAGCAACTCTACAATATCTACAAAGGCAAAATCACCAACTGGAAACAAGTGGGTGGTGAAGACAAACCCATCGCTGTTGTCACTCGCGAGACTTCCTCCGGCACTCGCTATAGCTTTGAAAGCTTACTGGGCCTGACTCGCATTATTAATGATCGTCTTGTTTCGGACATCAATCCAAGCAACTTAGTTGTCAACAGCAATAGCATGGTGAAAACCATCGTAAATCATAACCAACATGCGATTGGTTTTATCTCGATGGGTTCGGTTGACAACTCCGTAAAAGCGATTAGCGTTGAAGGTGTCGCACCAAACTCAGATAACATCAAAAACCACTCATACTTACTGTCACGTCCATTCTTGATTTTGTATAAAGTCGACGCCGTCGATAAAGACAGTAAAGCATTCATCGCTTTCATTAAGTCAACTCAAGGACAGAAAATCATTACCGATTATGGCTATACCTCAGTGAGCAGCCATAAAGAATAAGTGATTTCGCATTCGATAAAAAAGCCAGTCCGTTAAAGGACTGGCTTTTGATTTCTCCGCTCAAATATGGCGGTTATTGAGAGAGATGTTAAGGCGTCACATCTGGCTCTACTGGTGTTTCAGGTTGCGTCTCGTCTACAATCGGCTTACGTAATTGCAAGAACCAGTACTCAGCGGACTCTTGGCCCTCAGTAGCAAGTATCACCGTGTCACCAAGGTTATACGTTTTCGCTTCAGTAGTTGAAACTTTCGCTGGCAATTGATACATGAAACTATCGCTAGACCAGTCGCCTTTCTCCCCTTTGACTGCTGCGCCGTGACCGAACAAAACAAACTGCTCGTTTGGTACATCCGCATTAGACACTGTGTATTGATTGCCATCAATCACCGGGAACTTGGCATAAGAGCCTTCCAGCAGTTTGTCCTTTTTGTTGAAGAGATCATGACGAATCTGTTTCTCGATCACGCCTTCCACTTCCACATCAACAATCTCTGCCACATGGAACATGTCTGTGCTATTGACTGACTGACGCCCTGCACTGTAAACGACATTGGCATCTGACTTAACACTGGCGACGCCATAGTTATCACCACCACGACGGGACATGCCTTCTTCGAACAGGAACAGGTACGGAAGATCTGCAATTGAGTTCCAAACCCAGTAGCCGATCAGGTCATAACTGCCGCGAGCAGCAATCAAACAACCCGCACCAGATTCTGCAAGCTCTGCTCTTAGTGCAACACTGACCGATTTAGGCTCAGCACAGAAGTAACCTGCATCACCTGGGTACATAAACTGCTGTGATGTCGCAGTTTTCGTTTCCATGTCATAGAGGTTCAATGTTGGTGGAGCAAACGCGCCGTAGTCCATCTGATTCGTATCTAGTGCAGCGATCATCCCTTGCTGAGACGGCAGTTGCACTGGCACACCATTGAGTGAAGCAATCTTGTCATTCCACGTATTGCTCGCGAAATCAAATTCAGACACGAGCGTTGTATCGTCTTCTTTGACTAGGAATAAGTTACCATTCGACGCAAAGTAGAAACTATCTGCATTGAGATTAAATTGCTTTTTGTACAAGGTGCTGGTATCAACTTCGGCAAGCGTGCCATCCGCCAGCGTCATACGATACGCTTTGTGCTCAGGAATCACACCGCTTACGTGTTGGTTAGAGGTAACCAACATCACATAACCATTCGACGCTGAGATCACTTGATTGGAGAGCAGTTTGAAATCCGTTGTCGGCAAGAGCACTTCAACCGCATCACTCTCACCATTTGCCGTTACTTGAGTAACAAACAACGCACCATTTTGAGATCCTGACACCTGCCAGAAGCGGTATAGCGTGTCACCACTTTGTACAGCTTGAACCAGCGTTAGCCCCTGCAAACTTGCTTGATTACCCGCGACTTTGTGCCACTGATAGACATCTTGATTATCCAACACAGCGACAGGGAGATCGATGCGTGTTGGGTAGTCGTACGCGTCTGTAATTGCGCCAATTTCAGCGAAAATATTTTGCAGTTCAACCGGTACAGAATCAAGACCCAGCTTAGTTTCACCCGCTCGTACACCACGCATAAAGTCTGCATCTTTATCTAAGTTTGCAACTTGAATACCCGATGCATCGACTTCCTCTCTAAAACCATAACTTTCAAAGTCTAGCCCACCTGAAGTGGCAGAGAACTCATGAACAACGCCATTTGAACGCGTAAATTTGAAGGTATAAGGCAGTTTACTACCCTCATTCAAAATCATCTTACCGTCGACGAACTCTGGTACAGAAAACACGATCATGGCTTGGGTTACCGTTACGGTTTGTTCTAACGTAAAGCCTTTGTATGTGGCCGTAACAACAGACGTGCCTTCGACAATACCCGTTGCGAGACCTTGCTCATCAATAGTGAGCACATCTGGTGCGCTTGTCGTCCATGCGACACCTTCAACGATTTGAGATACAGAACCATCGTTATACTCACCGTTCAACGTTAGCTGTACAGATTGGTTCTTAGAGACACTACTATTCGGTAGGTTTAGGCTGATCCCTGTAAGTTTAGCAACCACACTAAACTCTTGAGACGCGCTGTAACCTTCGTAAGTTGCCGTTACCGTGGCACTTCCAACCCCTTTCGCGACAAAGACACCCGAACCCACAGGTTCAAGGATCGCAGGATTACTCGATACCCATTCAGCGTTCTCGCTAAAGTTCACCACGTAACCGTTCTCATGCACGCCTTCAGCGACCACTTTAAACTGCTCTTGGAGATATTGTTCGCGTTTGTCAAAGCCCAATCTCAAGCCAGATAATGTAGCTGGTTCAGCATTGAAAGCAATGGTTGACGTCGCACCTTGATAAGTCGCAGTGAGAGAGATATCACCCGTACCCACAACTTGAAGATGGCCATCAACAAACGTAATAGCGTTTGCTGGCGACGCTGACCAAGTGACGAATCCAGTCACCTCAGTTGTTGTACTGTCTGTCCAGATTGCAGAAACCAACGGCAGAAGCTTATCGCCTACGCTCACTTTTTTATCGACGCCGCTCAACACAATGTTGCTCAGCCCTACACCTTCAGCGGTAAATGTGCTCGATGTGGATACGCCTTTGTATTCGGCTTTAAAAGTAATCACACCCGGCTCTTTGACCTTCCAACGAGCACCGACTTTTTCTAACGCAGAAGCAGGCGTAACGGTGAAAGTCGCGTCTTTGCTGATGTCAGTTGACGATGCATCCGACCAAAGTGCAAATGTTGAAGGACTAATCAAATCCCCAACATGCGCGATTTGTGGCAGGCCAGTCACTAGCACATACTTGATACTTGCAGGAGCAGGGTCCGGTGAAATAACCGCATCATATTCTGAAGACCAACCAGGAAGATTAGTGAAACGGTGCGCTTCTTGCTCGACGAACCAAGTATCGGCAAACAGAGCGTTCCACGCATTGTTGTACGGAATGTCGTTAAGGCGATGCCACTGCTCCCATGAAATGTCACTTCTCACATTTCGTAGCCAAGTCACGGTATTGTCGAACCCTGTGAGAGATCCATCAAAATCAACAATCGACTTTAAGCCGACACCGTAGCGAACAATCATTTGCTCGGCGTAACGGCGATCAAGTGTTTGGTACGCCGCCCATTCATTGGCAGAAACAAAGTTGTCTTTGTTGACATCGGCCAATACATACTCAACCGTTGAGAAATTACTGATCAGAGCGTCAACACCTTCGCTGTCGATAGTCTGCTCTAGTGTTTGTCCGGCATATTCATAAAGAATCACTTCATTGCGTTGCGCCTTATAAGTGATTGGCAAAGATTTGAGGCTTTCGTACTCGTCTAGATACACTTTTGCTTCAACAAAGTATCGACCATCTTGATCGGTCTTTGCTTGTGCCAAAAGCTTCTCACCTGCATAGATGGAAACTTCCGCATCGTACAGCGGGCCATCATAGACAATACCCGTAAACTTTAAGCCTTTATACTCTCGTGAATCTGTCGAGGCATCTGAGCCACCACTGTCACTACCACAAGCCGTTAACATCAAAATGAGTGGAATACCCATCAGGCCATTTTTATACATGAACTCTCCTTAACATGTATTAGATTTAAATATCGATAGCAGTTTAAAAACCAAAAACAGATATAAAAAAACATCAGTTACAGATGAATTAATATAAAAGTTGCTATCAAAAACTGACGCCCGCGGATTTTAATTTTCATAAAAACAAATATCAAATTAAACCACCCCAAACCAAAATAGTTTAAAAAAACAAGCTAACACTTATCTTATAAATTTAAAGAAAAGCCAAAAACAAACCAAATAACAAAAAGTTACAATGGCAATTTGAACATTAACAAATATCAGAATTGTAAGTAAACGAAATAAACACATTGATTAATTACACGTTTCTGTTAAATGCATCGGATATAACAACTCAATATCAGCCTTATTGAAACAAAATGTATAAGCAGTGAAAAAGTATTATTGAACCCATATATCTCGAACAAAAACACGATTTAATTATCAATTACATTATTTTTGCGATCAACTTTGCATTCAATAATTAATAAAACTAAAAGTAAATAATCAAGATAACGCTTGGAATTTATAAATATAGTATAGATTTCATCCCATTCTATTTTTAATAGAACATACCGTTGTGACGAAATTTATATTATTTAATCGTGATGTCCACTCACCGCTCACGACAAAAATAAAATCACTATTTAACGCAATGAGTGCCATAGATATTCAAACCGTGCTTGTGAACGGTTAACTCTCTATAACCAAAAGAGACCATCACCCCTGCTAACATTCATGATAGCAATGGCTTTTGCATCACCTATACTCAATAATGCGAACCAAGCGCCTCACCGCTGAATGGATATCAACACTCTTACACATTGGATAAGCATCATGGCAGACATAGATACCTCTCAATTAATCGTTCCGGATTCTGTACTCAAGAGCTGGCAAGAAATCGTCGATTTGGTTGCCAAAATGACGCAATGTCCTGCCACTCTGATCATGCGTATTCACGAAAACGATATCGAAGTATTTTCCAGCAGTCGTAGCGAAAATAACCCCTACGCGCAAAATGCAAAAGATTCACTTGGGCATGGCCTGTATTGTGAAACCGTGATTAGCGAGCGGCGCATGTTGAATGTTCCCAATGCGCTTAGCGATCCGGAATGGGATCATAATCCAGACATCAAACTGGGCATGATATGTTACTGCGGGCTGCCTGTGTTTTGGCCAGATAACACCCCTTTCGGCACCATCTGTATGCTTGATAGCCAAGAGCGATACTTTGATGAAGACGCGATGTCATTACTTGGTCGCTTTCAAACGGCCATTGAAGGACAATTAGAAACCCTTTACCGTAAAGAAGAGCTTGCGCAACTCAACCAAGAGCTGGAACAAAAGGTCGCAGAAAGAACCAAAACACTCGCCGATCTGAGTAGCCGATTGCTAACAGAGATCGAGCAACGAACCGCAGCTGAAAGCCATTTGGACTTTCACCTTCATTACGACCCGCTCACAAAACTCCCCAATCGAATTACCTTGGCGGACGATCTCGCCGAGCAAATGGCCTCTTTAGACGATGATGAACAAATTACTCTGATCTATTTCAGTTTGAAAAACTTTAAGTTTGTTAACGCAAGCTATGGCTACATGTTCGGTGATCAAATTTTATCCTCTCTGAGCCAACGCATTTGTCACAAACTGCCTAAAAAGTGGAAACTGGCAAGAATTGTTGGTTCGGATTTCGTCTTAGCAGCGCAGCATCTGCGCAAACCCGAGATACAAGAACAAGTCATCGCGCGCATTACCAAAGCGTGCACCCAACCGTTTAACGTCAACGATATGACAGTTAATTTGCAATGCCATTTAGGGGTCGCGTTAGCCCCGATAGATGCAACAGACTCATTCAGCCTTATTCAGCGAGCGTGCTCTGCAATGAGCGAAGGTAAAAACGAAGGTTTGCAGATCTCTTATTTTAATTTTGCCGCACAAAGAGCCGCAGAAGAGCGCCTACAACTGGAGTCACATCTCTCTGAAGCACTGAAGAACAACGAACTTGAAGTGCATTTTCAGCCGATCATTTGCTTGAAACAAGGAGGGAAAATCATCGGTGCCGAAGCACTACTGAGATGGAATAATCCAACGCTTGGGCAAGTCTCTCCAGATAGATTTATTCCTTTAGCGGAAAGTAACGGCCAAATTATTGAAATCGGCTACTTCGTTTTACATCAAGCATTGAAACAGGCAGCAGAATGGCATCGCGCATCACCTCACTCGTTTAAAGTGGCGATTAACATCTCACCTATCCAGTTCCGTGAACGACACTTTGTGCAACACTTACAAGACATCATTGACCTTTACCAATTGCCAGCAAAATGCATTGAACTGGAACTGACTGAAGGTATTCTGCTGCACGATGAAGAGTATGCGCAAAGCGTACTCGCTCAGTTGCGTCAGTTCGGCGTCAGCATTTCTCTTGACGACTTTGGTACTGGTTACTCTTCACTCAGTTATCTGCAAAAATACGCTTTCGATACGCTAAAAATTGATCGCAGTTTTATCAACCAGTTGGAACACAACCAGCACAATCGAGAACTGACAAGGGCCATCATCGCAATGGCGCACAAACTTAATATGATGGTGATAGCGGAAGGAGTAGAAGATCGATACCAAGAAGACTTCATTCGAACCGAGGAATGCAATTACGCTCAAGGCTTTTTGTATGGCAAGGCGGTTCCGGCTGACGACTTCTCTCAACAATTAGCAAGTCCTCTGCAACTTTAAACGTTATTTTTAACTCACTCATGAAAAAGCTGAGCGACTCGTACTTGAGCCGCTCAAACTGAGTTGAGTGTCGCAATGCTTTTGCGTTGCTTGCAAAAGTAAGTCGTTATTCTTCTATGATTTTATGTCCGCATCGTTCACAGACGAGATGACGTTCAAATTCGTCCATCGAAGCGACGAATGCGCCTAAAGCTGCGCCTTTTACAAAGCCAGAGAAAAACTCTTTCCAATCGCGCTTTTTGTCATCTTTATAAGGACTGGTTTTTCGCACCAAGATAACGACATGAGGTGTATCGGTGCCGCATTGTGGGCAAGCATGTGATTCGATTTTGTGTGACATAGAAAACTCCTGTAACAGCAAAGCCCTAATTGTCATCAGGGCTCAACAGAAGCTCATAAATACCATAAGCAATGACTCATGGATATGACTAACCTTCAATTCATCCCATAAAGATATGAGTAAGCTCTCATATCTAATCATCAACGCGATATTCGCTTAAGAAACGACCTGATATTGCTGCTCATGTAGCTCATGCGCTCTGGCGTAAATCGACTCGTAACCAAGCTTTTCACGCTCTTCTTCTGTCATGAGCTGACGAATTGTGACATCACATTCTTTCATAATCTCTGCAGTACGTTTGATTTCCCTCTCTTTTGGCCAATAGCGAGACAACATAGTGATAATTTTGATGCAAACGGTCCTTAACGTTGGGCTGCGCTCAAATATCTCCGCGTATATGAGAAACAGTTTTTCGATGTCTTGTTTATGCTCAATCAGCGATTTGTACTTGCCTTCTAACCACTCGACTTTCTGTTGACCTTGCGCTTCTAATGCTCTCGCCATCGCAGTTTTACTGGCTAAAATGGTTTCTAGCTCATCGTCGAGTAAACTCTCTTTACACCAGGTAATGCATTGTGAAAACTCGCTGTCAAAACCCATCGCATTCAACAGCCATGCGAAATGGTATCGATCATAAAAATGCTTAAACGGTTTGACACGATAAAGTTGGTTGAGTATCTCAAATGAAATTCGATACTGTTTTTCCGCCATGGCAATGTGTGCTGCAATCAGTTGAAACTGGCTTTCCAACTCCTCATCAAAACTAAACTCGTAAGCATGTTTAAATAAGGTTTTCGCCTCTTTCAGCCAACGAAGCCTTTCTTGCGGCTCGGCATCATGCAGCGCATAGAGTAAAGCTCGAATATGATTCATACGCATGAAATGGTTGTTACGAAAGGTCTCTTTGTTCACTTCCGAATAGAGACGAAATCGTTGCAAAGCCGAGCGAGTGTCCCCTTCCGACAAACACAAGTTAGCGATCACCAATTCTCGTTCTGAGTTACCAGGTACAATTGAGCTGGCAATCTTAAGGTGTGCAATGGCGTCAGGTACATCGCTGTTCATCAAGCTTAAGCTGGCCGCTTCAACCCTTACTGTGGTGTTACTCGGCATTGCTGCAATCAACTCATGCACCAGTTTTGTGGCTTCCGACTTTTTACCTGTGTGCCTTAACGCATTGGCAAGCCCTACTTTCGCCCAATCGAGCTCTTTCTTTTCCAGCGTCTGCTCATAAACCTTTTTGGCTTCTTCGTACAGCTTCAGCCGAGTGAGGAAACCGCCACGAAATTTCTGAATAATGAAATAGTATTCGGGATGAAAGGGCTCCAACTCTGTACACACCGCCAAGCCTTTTTCCGCATTGCCTTCCGCCTCGGCTTGGTAAAGATCCACCAGCGCTTGCTTGCGCAACACGGCGTTTTCGAGCCGAGTTTGCAATATACCGATATTGAACGGTTTTAGAATGTATTCATCTGGTTTGAGTTCTAAAATGGAATGAACAATGAAGGCCGAGCTTTCTCCTGTCACGAGAATGAAAACGGCATCATTTGCCAGCAACTTGTAATGTTTCAACTCTTCAAAAATTTGCTTACCATTCATCCCTTTGCCGAAATTATAGTCGCAAATAAAGATGTCGAACTTTTCTCGGTTCGCTTTGAATACTGCCGATTTTGGGCTTTTACTGAACTGAATATTGCTATCGGAAAAACCCAATTTGAGCAACATACCTCGTAAACTAGTGATGACGACAGGCGCATCATCGATGATCAAAACTTTAAGCTGTGAAAAACGTCTTTTTGCCATAGTGTTATTAATCAGTACCATATCAATCTAGAGTAAAGAATCTCACCAGTTCCATGGCAGACTTAATCCCTAATTTTGTTTGTACTCGTGTTTTGTACGTGCTGACTGTTTTTTGATTGATGTCCAAGTGATTTGCGATCTGCTTGTTACCAAGCCCTTTAAACAGCATCTGCGCAACCGCCAGCTCTCTTTCTGACAGTTGGTCGAGTTTATTTTGCTGTGCTGAGAAATCCGTTTTTTCAAGCTTACTGTGCGCTAAGATCTCTTGAACGGTATCGAACAGAGCACTGCCTTTGGACAAAATGGTACTACGTGCGGTGAGCTCGGGTAACAGAACAATGTCAGGATTCGATTGTTCTGTCAGTAAAATCATCCGCCCACTAAAGCGCTGATCAATATCGGTCAACAATGTGTAATTTGTCGCATCAGACATAAACTTGATATCAACCACCACCAAATTGACAGGGTAATCCCTTAACGTTTTCACCGCCTGGTCGAGATTACGAGCGATCAATACTTGCGCCACACTGCTGGCACGTTGTAATTGTTTCGTGAGCGCGGAAGAGCTGACCGAGCACTCGTCGATCACCAACGCGCAAATCCCGCCTTCGATGCTCTCTTGGCTCAGGCTACGGCTCTGGTTTTTGGCATATTGCTCAGAAAGCTCTGCAATCGTCAGTGGTGGCGAAGAGTAATAGCCTTGACACGTATCGACCCCAAGCGTACGCAGATATTGCCAAGATTCTTCGTCCTCGACACCTTCCACCACACAATGCAGCCCTAACGATTGGGCTAACATCAAACACATTTTGGTCAACTGCTGATGCTTGTAGTTCGTCACGAGATCAAAGACAAAGCCTTTGTCTATTTTGAGCTCGTTAAATGGCAACTTACCAAGCTGGCTGAGCGATGCGTACCCAGTGCCAAAATCATCAATGGATAAACCGACCCCATGCATACGCAGCCGAGCAAGATTGGCCAGAGAAACGGTGTTACCGTTGTAAACCTGATCTTCAGTGAGCTCTAACGTCAAGCGATGGGGATCGAAGTCGTACTGCTGGCATAACGCCATCACGCGGTCACATATAGGCTGTTGCAGATTGCTTTGACTGATGTTGACCGATAGCTTTAAACCATCGCTCATGCTGGAAATCGCACTAATCGCTTTTTCCAACACGCGCCAGAATAACCTATCCATCCATTGGCACTGCTCAATCACAGACAGAAAGGAGGCCGGTGCTAACACCCCATGTTCCGGATGTTTCAGTCTGACCAGAGCTTCCACTCCAACCATGGCACCCGTGGCAAAATCGTATTGCGGCTGGTAATAGTTGAAGATTTGATCGGTCTCAAACGCAACCTCAACCTCTTCACAACGAAGCAAGTGTTGAATACTCGGCTCAACCGTGCGCTGTTTTGAGCTCGCATAGTGATTAATGACGTTATAAAGCGACTCAATGCTAAAAGGCTTTTTCAGCACATCCACGTAAGGAAAGCCCGCCAGACTGCACATGTTTTTGGTCAACTCAAGTACCGCATCTTCGACCGCGCTGAGAATGACAATAGCCGGGCGATGGGGTTGTTCACTGAGTTGAGTGAGCAGGCTAATACCATCCATCTCTGGCATATGAATATCACAGAAAATCAGTGAAAATTGCTGCTTCGCACAAAGCGTTAAGGCTTCTTCACCATTGTCTGCCACGTGAACGTCACAGTAATTGAGTGACGCCAGTTTTAATTTGAGACTGGTGGATTGTATCCGTTCATCCTCAACAATCAGTATTCTCATTGATTACTCTCCCTTTGAACTGGCTAACCATGCGTTCGCCTGCTCGACAACCGTCTGCATGGATAAGATCAATTGCTGTTTGTTACGTTCAACATGCTCGAGTTCTTTTTGCTGTTCAACGCGTTTCGCCAACGCGGCCAACTCATGCAATAGTAACGCTCCTGCCGCCCCTTTTACACGGTGGGCAATGGCCGCGACATCGGCACCTTCTTGTTCTAGCTGTTCAATATCAAAACTAAATGACTCGATAACGACATTCGCCATCTCTTCTCTTTCTTCTTCTTGATATTCATTCAACCAATTTGCGTTGGTGTCCGCTTGTTGAACTTGCTCGGGCAGATAGTGCGCGAGTACGCGTTGCAGTTGTGCCAGCGAATACGGCTTGTAGATCACCTTATCCATCCCGGCTGACGTGGCTTTTTCTGCTGCGATGCGTGAATCCTCCGCGGTGCACCCGACGATTGGTTTAGTCGCAAATGAGAGAATATCGCTACGTGTTTTTGCCGTTAATTCAAAACCATCCATGATGGGCATATGGCAGTCGGTGATCAGCAAATCGATGCCCTCGGCGTGCTGTTGGAGATAACGATAAGCCTGTTCGCCATCGGCCAGCGCAACGCTAGTAATGCCGATTTCTTTTAGCTGTTTCTGCATCAATAAGCGATTGATCGGTTCATCATCAACGATCAGTACCCTACCCTGCAGCTGGCAAGTTACCTGCTCATTAGGAAGGCGAACGTTGTTAGACTCATGGGCAAGCCATTGTTTGAGTAATAAATCCGGATAGAGGTTATCCATAGGCGATAATGACCAATCGACAAACTTTGGCACACCATGCGCAACATTTCTTCGCGTACTCCATTTTTCGAACCAAGCCATAACCAGGTCACTTGCGCCGAGGTAGTGCGTCACTTCAATGTCACTTGTGTAAGCGCAGCCTTTAACCGGGATCCAGACCGACACCTTGGTTCCTTGTTCAAACTCGCTATGGAATGCAATGGTCCCCCCCATCAAATCCAGCAAACTTTTGACGATAGACATCCCAAGGCCAGTGCCACCAAAGCGGCGAGTAATGCTGGTATCCGCCTGAACAAACGGCTGGAATATACACTCGAGTTGAGCCTCAGTCATGCCGCAGCCAGTGTCTACAATCTCAATAGATAGCGCTTTTTCATCGCAAGAAATCGCCACCTTTATCTGCCCGACTTCGGTGAATTTCACGGCATTAGAAAGCAAGTTACTGACAATTTGATTCACTCTCAACGCATCGTACTGCGCGTCAATGTACGCCGTTGGTTGCCAATCAACGTTAAACTGTAATCCCTTTAGCTGCGCGCTTGCTTCAAAACTTCGTAAGACAGGGCCCAGCTCTTCGATAATTCGATACTCTTGAATGTCTAGCTGCAGTTGGCTGGCCTCAATTTTTGAGAAATCGAGAATGTCGTTCACATGCAAACTCAGACGCTCAGCCGAACGGATGGCGTTATCAAGCAGTTGCTGACTTTCACTGTTTGAAAGGCGATGAGACAGAATCTCCATCAGCCCCAGCATGGCCGCAATCGGGGTTCTTAATTCATGACTCACCACCGCTAAAAACTGGTTGCGAGCTTCAACGGCTTGCAACGCCGCACGGTTGGACTCTCGCAACGCCAGCTCGGTTTGCTTCAAATCTGAAATATCGCTAAACAACGTGAGATAGTGGGTCATTTCCATTTGGTCATGAATAATGGCTTTGCGCGTCACATGGTAAAAACGCTCCCCCATACCACATTCGCTGGCCGGCACTTGAATGATCTCTTCAAATTCAGCTTGCTCTCGCTCAGACAAATTAAGAAACGAGCAGACACTCTCCAGCTCGATACAGCCATTCTCTCGACATTGACGAAAACTCGCTTGATAAGCTTGGTTTGAAAGCACCAAACGCCCTTTTGAATCTGAAATGGAAATCATGCTAGGGATGGTATCGAGCAACTTGGTTAACCAACTGATTTGATGTTGGGACAACTCAACCACTTTTTCACTCTGACGCAATGAGTCTTTCAAGCGTGTCGACCAAAGAGAAAACAGCAGAACGATCAACAACGCTAGGCATAAAGCGATCAACGAGTAAATAATGACCTGCTGCTTGTCATAGCCAAAATGAAGCATCACTTTGCGGTAGGCAGACTGGATAGAATCGATTTCCTTGGCGGAGAATGTCTTCAGCGCACTGTTGAGCATGTCATGAAACATGGGATCGTCTTTACGAACCACCATCGCTAATTTAACGACGAATTCGGTCTCTAGGGAGTCCGCCAATGGCTTAAAATGATCGCTATGATCGTCAATCAACAGTTGATGAATTAGATCCCGATTCATCAACGCGTGACTCACTTTTCCCGATTCCAACTGCGGCAAGAGTTCTTTTAACTCACGGAACACACGCACATTTCGATAGTTTCGATTCACATCCAGATAGGAGTAGTAGTTGCCCGTGCGATCGAGAATCGCCAGATTACGCTCTTGATAGTCAGCGGTACTTTCCACCATATCAAACGTGATATTGGCATAGGGTTCCGTGACCAGAAAGTCGCGTTGATCCACGCCTTGGTTGTTACGCGCAGGCAGAAGATCGACAACACCATCTTCCAACATTTGCAACACATCGCGCCCTTCCGCGGGCACATACTCAAATTCGAGTACGCTGCGCATGCTGATACGATCCAGAATATCGTGGACATAGCCTTTCACTTTTCCATCTCGATCGCGATAGGAAAGTGGAAAGGTTTCTTCTTCAATCGTATAACGAATCACTTGCTCTCGCCCTTCCTCAAAAAGCAAGCGAAGGCTGGCTTGATCATTCAAAAAATAGATGTCTTTTGAATGAATTCGACTGCGCGTTAAGCCTCTTTGTTCTGCCAGAATCACTTTGTCGATGATGGACTTCAGTTTGCGCTGCTCTTTGTTAAACAACACACGATTAATTTGGGTACCTAGTGACTTGTCAAATAACACCTTGCCCTGGCTGACCTCTTTTTCGCTCAAGAAGTGACTCAGCGAGACATAGTTACTGATGGTGGCATCGGCCAACCCTTGCATGATCATTTGCGCGGCAGCCTGATAATTGCGTGCGGTGATAATGTTGCGATACCCACGCTCGGCCAGCACTTCACAATAGGAGGTTTTTTCTACGCATACCCACTTGAGGGATTCGAGCGGTTCAAGCTCAAGAGCTTTGTCGCGCAACCAAATCACGCGCACATTTTTGTACAGCGGCAATGAAAACAGGAAATCATTCGTGCGAGACGGCGTTTTGCCAAAGCCGATCACCATATCCACTTCTTTGTTTTTTAACCCGAGCAGCATCTCGTGAATACTGTCGTAGCCTTGATAGCGGATCTGTATGCCTAGCTCTCTGGCAAAGCTCATTGCGTAGTCGTGGTGAATGCCTTGAGGCGCGAGCTCTAGCCCTCCCCAATAGGGTAACCAACTATTGTTTAGAATGCCGACATTCAGCACCGGATGGGCCGAAAGGTAATCGCGGTCTGCATCTGACAGATAATTAGCCGCAGAGGTCAATGATGTGAGCAAACTAAGCAAAGCGATCGCGGCGATTCGTAACAACAAGCAACAACTCTCTCTGATAATGACAATAAGGTGGGGAAGTGTAGCGATTGATTGACAAGCGCACAACATTTAAACAGTGATGATAAATTTTAATTTATATAACGATATCAACAAGATATCTTTTTGTAGGAATATTCTCACAACCATTAATGCGCAATCACACATTCACTGATGAGTGAGAGTTTGATGGCGAAAATGACTTTTCTATGTTCATTTTTTTTAAACTCGGTATAGTACCCGCCCCAACCTCTTTTCCACTTAAGGATTGCGCCTGTGACTGCACCATTTAACACCCTTTCTCTCAAGCCTGAACTGCTATCGACTCTTGATACATTGGGCTACACAGAGATGACGCCAATTCAAGCTCAGAGCTTACCACTAGTGCTCGCAGGAAAGGATGTGATTGGTCAAGGAAAAACAGGGTCAGGGAAAACCGCCACCTTCGCTTTGGGTCTGCTGAACAACCTTAATGTCTCGCGCTTTCGCGTTCAATCGCTTGTTCTTTGCCCTACGCGAGAATTGGCAGATCAAGTCGCAACGGAAATTCGTACTTTGGCGCGTGGCATTCACAACATTAAAGTGCTCACGTTGTGTGGTGGTATGCCTATGGGGCCACAAATTCTTTCTTTGGAACATGGTGCACACATCTTAGTTGGCACTCCGGGGCGCATCCTCGATCACCTAAGCAAAGACCGTATTGATCTTACAGAGCTAAATACGTTAGTGCTCGATGAAGCCGACAGAATGTTGGAAATGGGCTTCCAAGATGCGATTGATGCCATCATTAATGCCGCACCAACTCAACGCCAAACGCTACTTTTCAGTGCGACCTTCCCAGAGCAGATTGAATCCATCGCAAGCAAAGTGATGCAGAATCCGGAAATGGTGAAAGTAGAGTCTACGCACCAAAAGAGCACCATCGAACAACGCTTCTATCAGCTCGAGAGCACCGAAGAACGCGACAACGCTTTGGAAGCTCTGCTGCTGACGCACAGACCCGAATCTACCGTGGTCTTTTGCAATACCAAGAAAGAAGTACAAAACGTCACCGACGAGCTGAACCATCGCCGCTTCAGCGTCATCGAACTGCACGGTGATATGGAACAGCGTGAACGCGAACGCGCGTTAACCATGTTTGCCAACAAAAGCATTTCCATTTTAGTCGCTACCGACGTTGCCGCTCGCGGCTTGGACGTGGACAACCTAGATGCCGTGATTAACTTTGAGCTTTCTCGTGATCCTGAAGTGCATGTTCACCGCATTGGTCGTACTGGCCGCGCGGGCGCGAAAGGAATTGCGATCAGCTTTTTCAGTGAGAAAGAGTTGTATCGAGTAGAGCGTATTGAAGAATACATGGGTATTGATGTGCATCCGGCCAAACTGCCTCAACCGGAAAACCCTAAACCTTACTACCCTTCGATGCGTACGATTCAAATTTTGGGTGGCAAAAAGCAAAAAGTCCGTGCTGGTGATATTTTAGGCAGCCTAACCAAAGAGGCCGGAATTGACGGTAAGTTGATAGGTAAAATCAATATCTTACCTATGGTCTCCTATGTTGCTATCGATAACTCTGTGGCCAAAATCGCCGAACAGCAGCTGCAAAACGGCAAAATGAAAGGGCGTAACTTTAAAGCCCGAATTATGAAAGGTTAAAAACGCGTTTCCGTTCATAGCAAGTGTCGGTGATCTTGACTCACCGACACTCAACTCCCCTAAGTTCAACCACCTTTCCTCCTTCGACAACGCGCAAAATCCACAGGTCACTCACTACGATTTAGTGACGAAATTCCCATGAAAGCATCGCGAAGAAGCCATTATAATCTTCTTCAACGCGCCCCATATTGGCCGTTTCCGCATCGAACAGATAATCCGCCTCATTGAAGTCTTCAAAACGCAAGTTCAATATCACACTTTGGTTTTCCGCCACGCGATAATCGCCTATAAGTTCGAGGCGATGCACCACCGAGTCTACATCTGGGTAATGATACCCTGCTCCTGTGGTGTTGGTTTGTCCACGAGCATGGTTGTAGCTATAGTCCAGCGACAAGCTGAGGTTTCTTTCTAACAAGTTCTGCCGTTTAAAACCAAATCCCACTGTGGTCACACTGTCTTTTGTCTCTGTTTCGTAACGATTCCAACCCGGCGCAGCGCTGTTGGCATGCTGCTGTTCAAAGCGAATAAATTGTTGATTGAAAAAGAGATGTCCCGTGGTGTCGTCTTCAAGATAAAAGCTGACGCCGAGATCATAACCGTAATCCTGCCCTTCGCTGCGACCGATATCCGGTTGCGGATAGCGCTCATCAGCCAACCAAGCAATAACGGTAAGTTGTGCGTTATCGGCAAGATCGTGACTGGCATCGCCACGCAACTCCAAACGCTCACGATCTGCGAGGTAAAATTGACGTAGATGAGGCGCATCAGAAGAGGTTTGTGTCCATTTGGAACCATCACGAGTTTGATACGAGAGTTTTCCGCCCATTCGCCAATCGGCTTCAGGGCGATACACGCTACCTAGATAGAAGGTATGCTCATTGGTTTCTTCACGCACTGCGTATTGGCGCTTGTCTGCCCTATACTCATAACCCGCATTCAAGCGTAACGAGCGGGAATAACGATGACCCAGCTTCGCATCAAACTTGATTGCATTCCTATCGTATTCTTTACGTGTCTGACCAATCACCACTTGGCGATCGGAGCGATCATCGCGATCACGATAATCTACCCCTAACTTCAGCGAGGTAGAACGACTCAAACGATTGTGATAATTCGCATCGATCTGGATCGTATCCACTCGCCCGTGGAAACTATCCGTTGTGACCGGCGACTGAGGAAATGGGTTCATGCCCCCCTCTGAGGTAGCACGTGACAAAAGCAGGCGTCCGTTAAGACTTTGCGCTTCTAGCTGGTAATTGCCAGAAAGTGACAATTGATGGAAATCGTTTTCCGGCTCGTACGCCAGTTGATTGGCATACGGATTCGTTTGCTCACCGTAGTAAAGAGCACTGTATTTCTGACGAAAGAAAGCGCCTTGATAAGAAATGTCCGCATTCCACGCCTCTTCAATGTAACTAATCCCCGCAGCAGTATTCAGTGTTTCATAATCCACCACCTTCGGCAGATATCCCGGTACATTGCCATAGGCAAGTATTGAGGAGGTATAAGCCGTCACTGTGCCTTTTTTTCTTTCATGTTGAACGGAGACATGCGGTTTCCACGGGGAATGCGGCGTGAGCGCAAGCGAGAGATTCAGTGTTTCTCTTTTCACACCTTTCTCAAAAGTGGCTAACTCACCCGCCGTCTGCACGTTATTTTCTCCACTGTAGGCGCTGAGTAATGCCTTATTCCAATAGTATGGTGATTCTCGATACCGCCCTTGGAAACGTAGGCCATCATACTGGCCCACATCGAGTTGCATTAAAAACCGTTTTAGCCCTAGATCTTCAATTTTCAGCTTGCTGTAAAAACCATCATCGTCGTATCTCGATAGATCGGTGTTGAAGCTGCTACCCACGCCGTTTCCGGGATCATTGGAACTCCAAATTGGTGGAACCCAGTTATTAAACCGAGATGCGCCGTCGTTGTTTTGGTATCCCAACCCAAAACTGATTTCCCCAATCCACTTGCCGTCACTTTCACAGGGTTTACAACTCCAGCGACTGGTGTCTGCTTCACTCGCCTGTTGTAAAGCGTAGTCATCAGCAAGAGCGGGAATTGCGAGAGCGGCAACAATGGCGGCCCACAAAGGCGATACGTTCATGACACCCTCCCTAGTTTCTTAATGACATGCCGCGCGGATGATTGGTTCCGTGCACTTGATTGTGGCAGTTCAAGCAACTGCCTCCCCTCACCTTGAGATCATTTTCCGGTATCTCAACATTCGCGTGCGGCACGCTATGGCAATCCTGACAAAGTTGCGGAAGCCGTTTAATCAATAACGCCTGATTGACCGACCCGTGTGGATTGTGGCAGTTAGAACAGTCTTCTGTAACGGGCTCATGTTCCCATAAGAATGGGCCACGTTTTTCTGAGTGACAATCCAAACAGGTTTCATTGGTGGTGGTTTGCTTCAAGCTGTATTCATTAACGGTTTGATGGGGATCATGACAACTCGAACACGCCAGAGAACCGTTGAGAATCGGATGGCTACTGCGTTTATGCAGATCAGACTTTGTTTTTGCATGGCAGTTAGTGCAGGTTTCCACTTGTTTTTCGGCCACCATCATAGGATCGTCTTTCTCATGCAACTTATGGCAACTCGAACAAGAGAGATCCTCAAAAGCATGTTCGCTGCTGTGCCACGCAGAGCGACTCGAGTCAGTATGACAAGACAAGCACACACTGTTTTGCTTTTCTGACGGCACTGGAGACATGGGGCCAAAGGTAATCATGGGTTCACGCATTTCACCTTTACGAGGGTTACGTTCATGATTGTTGGCTGGGCCATGGCACGCTTCACACTGTTTGTCGCTCATTGGCCCATGAATATTGGCCGACTTACCATGGATATTGTCGAAAATTCCCGTTGCGGGTAACTCAGAATCGTCATCATGGCAGCGTAAACAGCCATCAGGGCCACGTCGTGAATACTTTCCGTCACTAAACTTCTGATCCAATATTGCTTCAATCGCTTCACGAGAATCGACCACTGGCTGCGTAGAGCGCTCTTCTGCACTCAAATTTGAAGAGAGACCAAGCGCCATCACTATCGTCACGAACCACCACTGAATCGTTGTTTTCATAAGATTTTCCTATTGCTCAACCGTGCTCCGGAAGTCTCTCCCGAAGCACTCAGTTAACGGTATTCGTACACTTTATGGACTTTATCTACGCCTTGCTCCTGACCGATGGCGTGACACGTTGCGCACTGTTCTTTGCCCGTTGCTTCCACAGCGGTATCCGCAGCAAACACGGCCCCGTTTTTGATCATATGATCGAGCACGGCATCACCAGGAATCGTATCGGGATCGGCATTAGCCAAAGGCGATTCAATATGACAGGCACCACACGCCACTAATGCGGGGCTGAAGTATTTTCCACTGGCCAACGAAGGTCGTGTATTTTTCTGGCTTGGTAAGTTGTATTGCCCAGCACTATGACACGCTTCGCAGTTGTTAATTGCGCCAGGGAAGACGGATTCACCTACATGCGCAGAGCCGAAGGCATGGAATGAGTGAACATGATATTTGAGATCCGCGGCCATGCCTGCGTAGTACGCGGAGCGCTCTGAATTGTGGCAATTTTTACACTGCTGAAAATCCGTTGCTGCGTGTGGATGAGCGCCCAATTTGTGAATGGTGAGCTCTTTGTGACAATTGTTGCAAGACGTTACCTCTGCACCAACAGGCAAGGTATGCGGCGTTGTGATACCGCCCACATCAAACGTTCCTTTTGCGTTCTTAGCAGCAATCACATAAGGGTATTTCAAATTATCAATGCCAGTGAATGTCGAACAATCCGCCAACTCACCTGTTGTTCGGTTGGCACACAACGGCATATCAGCCACATTCACGGTCAACGTGGACGTTGCAGTTGGCAAAAGCGTCGCGCCAGTGAAATCTTTCTGGCAAGTGAACAAGCCATTGCCTTGTGCGGAACAGGTAGAGAGATCCAAACCGTTATTTGCCAGCATTGGGCCTTCACCGTTATCCCAATTGAGCAACAAGTTGACATGACCATGTTCATTGATAAATGGCGTGATTTCACTAAGCGCGCTAATACCAACGCCATCTTTCTGAATAATGACATCAACTTCAAACATGGAATCCACAAAACGAGCCTGCTTAATACTGACAAGCAACGTATCCCGTGCTGCCGCTAACTTATCCAAACGGCCTAGATGCACTGTGCGAGCACTTCGGCTGGCATCCATATCAATAATTGGGTCACCGTTCTCATCTCGCTCATAAGGGCGATGGCAACCTGTGCAGGTTTCTCTATCCCAGGTAAAACCGACTTCATTGTCGTGTGCACCTCTGTCTCTGTACAAATGACAAGACTCACAAGCCACTTGGCTAGGATGTTCAAACCAGTTGTTCGCATCTGACGCTTTTGTCACATCCTGCGAGTGGCAAGTCGTACAGTTACGCGCGTCTTGTGGAAATGAACTGCCTTCCATCACCAATCCATTGATCTCCGTAACCAACGCGCCATTGCTATCGACTGGCTGTTTGTAGGTTGTCGGATCGCTTGAACTTGAGCCAAGGGCATACACATTTCCGTGATACTGATGCACGATGGCGGCCAGTGGGCGACGACGTGGGGCGGCACCGGGATTACTGTCATTGTGGCAGGACGAACAAACCGCGATGTTGTTATCAATGGAGCGATACCCAGGACCATGATGCAGTGGTTCACCCATGTGGCAGTTAGAACAAGTCTCTTCTTCAATGACGTTGCGAGAAACCGTTTGATCGGATGGTGTTCCAGGAATCCACTGGTACACATAGGTAAATCCTAGCTCTTGGTCACCATACGCCATCACAATACGATGCAACTTGTCTTCATCCCACGCGATCATGCCTCCGTTATTTACCGAGTCAGTTGGGTAAGGATCGGCAACATTAAGAATATCTGCAATTGCAAAGGTATAAGTGTAGCCGCTCTCTGTTTTGAGCAACTCACCACCCGCTGTCCAAACATTTTCCATGCTCGCTCGATTGGTTGCGTCATTACTAGAATGGTGGAAGCTCTTCCAAAACGTGTTGCCATCTCGCCCACCGCCGCTTCTTTGAGGCATTGCTTTAAGCACCGCGATACGAAAATCTTTCGTTGCATCGAACTCATAGGCGCGACCTGATGCATCAAAGACTTCAAAATCAACCACAAGCTTGGTTTCACTGGCCCCATCAGGTACCACGAGTTGAGGGGTTTCCACTCTGACCGTAAAGTCTTTTCCAAGCTGGGGTGGCGGCGTATTTTGATCGTTACCACTTTCTGGTCCACAAGCAATCAGTAGAATACTGAGTACAGAGGCCAACATCGCTCTTAATATAATCATAGGATTATCCCTTATTCCTATTAATCTTCTGTATGTTGGAGTTATCGCTTTATACTTTACGTAATTGTAGTGGATTTTTACCAGATTTCTCGCCAAGACAACCTGTCGTGATAAGCTCATTAAAAGAAAATAAACAGTGAAAATAAACTTACCATTAATTATATTATCTAGAACAAACTAATTGGCATTGTTATATTTATCAATTACTTTTCCACTATCAAACAAGACGTTTAACATGTCCTGAATAATATCTTTTCACTTTGAGACATAGAGCATGCATTTGAATTTGAAATATTAGGGAATTAAACTACAAATTTAAAAGACAGCAAAATCAATGATATAAGAAAAAACAGGCGGTTGGTAAATGATATAAAGACTCATTTAACCCATACATCTTTTCTATTCCCATAGAAATAGAATTAAGAAAAAGCGACATCTAATTGATTTAGATCATCTATTCCATCGTCATAAATTAAATATTAACGAGGTTAAACCAAGCTAAACACCAAATACCTCACCCATGCATAAATGGCTCAATCACTAACCCAAATGAATAACGAGTTAAATTCCGTAGCACAACAAATAAAAATATCAAAGAGATCGAGCAAATTTTAAATAATGTATTACTATCAAATTAGAAAGCCAACTAACTTTAGAAAGTATCACTGCACTATTTAATTATAGGAACGTCACGCTATGCTTGATAAAAAATCTACTTTAAACAACATCTTCTGTACCATTGCTCTGTTTATCGCTTCATTTGGTTCGGCTTTCGCTAGCACGCAAGCCCTCGTTAGCGAGAAACAATGCGATGCATGCCATGGAGCAAATGGTGTGAGTGGGCACACTGATATACCCACCATTGCGGGCATTCCTGAGTTCAATCTCAGCGACCAAATGCTACGCTACTTAGAAGGACGCCCCGCCAAAACCGTCCAACACGTGTCGGGAGATATCAGTCAATCCGGAGACATGGCAACCATCGTTCGTTCTTTAACAGAAGACGAAATTGAACAACTGGCAGCCTACTACGCTGACATGGAGTTTGTTCGCGCAAAACAACCTTTTGATCAAACACTGGTAAACCAAGGTAAAGCCATTCATCTAAAAAGTTGCGAAAGTTGTCATGCCGATGGAGGAAGCGATCCTCTTGATGAAGCTTCCATTTTAGCAGGCCAACAAAAAGGCTATTTGTTAACCACCTTAACGCAATTTCATCAAGGCAAACGCTCAGCAGACAAGAAAATGGATAAAGCGATTAAAGCCTTATCTCAAGAAGAGCGACAAGCACTTGTTGAATATTATGCAAGCTTCCAATAAATACGTTTATATCAGGGAGTCGTCTTATGAGCTTATGGGATAAACCTCGCAGCAAATGGTGGTTAGGCGTTCCACTTGGAGGCGTTTTGGCTGTTGTTATTGGTGCCATAGCCATGACCGGCTTTCATTGGGGTATGACGTTCACCAACAGCAATGCGTTCTGTTTTGGCTGCCATATTGAGATGGATACAATTGTTGAAGAATACCAAGAGTCCGTTCATTTCAAGAATGCCAAAGGGCTGATTGCGGCAACGTGCAGTGATTGCCATGTCCCTCGCGAATTGCTGCCTAAGCTCAAGTTAAAAATCATGGCGACTGCGGATATCTTTCACAAGTTGTCGGGCGACATCACTCTGGACAACTTTGAGACTGAGCATCGACCTAGACTGTTTGAAAAAGTCACCAACGAATTTGTGGCAAACAAATCACAGCAGTGCCGCTATTGCCATCGTGTTGAGTTGATGGATTTCACTGCGCAAGATCGAACGGTCGCTCGTCGGCATCAAACCATGGAGGAAAGAGAGAAATCGTGTATCGACTGTCATGCGGGAATCGCGCACAAACTGCCACAACAATCTGAATAAACACGCCGATAGTGCAATCGCTATACCCAAACAACTTGGCGTTGAAGGTGGGCGGCAAATGAGTGAGTCCCCATGCGCATAGATACGCTATGTGATTGGGCCGGGCTGGCGATCAGTAAACGAATGCAGCCAACACCGTTGCAGCTTCTAGTAGGAAGGGGATAAGTGGCTATGCTTACCAAGTAAATAGCATAAGGTCACGCTCATTTGCCTATGCTAAGTCCCCTATTTTGAAAAATAACTGTATTTAAAAATAACCATATTGATAATCGAGTAGGAGGAGGCCTCACGGCCTCCATCCTCTCACACCACCGTACAAGCGTGGGTCGCATACGGCGGTTCCGAATATATCTTTAGTGACTCATACCCATCTCTCAATGAGTACAGTCCCCTCTCCTCGAACCATTTGATTGGCATTGCGTGATTCACCTGGGGCGAGAGGGCTAAGTGCCACCACCCTTTATCTGACATCGCCAGCTTCCACGCATTTCGCTCTGTTACACCTTGTCGTTGTAACCATGTCGCTATGCTGTATCTGCGTT
>NZ_NPKW01001309.1:0-393 GCF_002265885.1 Vibrio sp. 03_296 | reverse complement strand
TTCCTCATCGACAAGCTTGCGATGACGAAAAACCAATGATGAGTTTTTTTGACGCAATGCGTCGTCAATAAAAAGACGAACCTTAAGAAAACGCCACTCACCTCGAGTGGCGTCAGACTGCTGACAAAGGTCTAGCTTTCGAGCTAGACCTTTGATCTAATAGGGGTATCGAAATATGGATACTCCGATATGCTTCAAGAACCCACCCCGCAACAATACGAACTGGAAATGGTGACGATGGAACAGTTAGTTCCTAAAGACCATTTAGTGCGCAAAATCGATAATGCTATCGACTTTGAATTCATTCGTGATGAAGTCGCTCATCTTTATTGTAAAGATAATGGGCGTCCACCTGTTGACCCTGTTCGTCTCTTCAAAATCATCTTGCTTGGT
>NZ_NPKW01001308.1:0-420 GCF_002265885.1 Vibrio sp. 03_296 | reverse complement strand
AGTAACAACCTCATTATACCCAAATTGCTTGGAGTTGCAGGTAGGCGGCAAGTGAGTGAATCCCCATGAGCATAGATGAACTATGTAATTGGGGTGAACGAACGTCGCCAACACCGCTGCAGCTTCAAGCAAGAAGGGTATAGGTTACTGAACGAAATCGAGTAGGAGGAGGCCTCACGGCCTCCATCCTCTCACACCACCGTACAAGCGTGGGTCGCATACGGCGGTTCCGAATATATCTTTAGTGACTCATACCCATCTCTCAATGAGTACAGTCCCCTCTCCTCGAACCATTTGATTGGCATTGCGTGATTCACCTGGGGCGAGAGGGCTAAGTGCCACCACCCTTTATCTGACATCGCCAGCTTCCACGCATTTCGCTCTGTTACACCTTGTCGTTGTAACCATGTCGCTATGCTG
>NZ_NPKW01001307.1:0-740 GCF_002265885.1 Vibrio sp. 03_296 | reverse complement strand
CTGGTACGAAAACATCACACCTTATGGAGATGGAGACCTACCCATTACTTACCCCTGCGCAAGAAAAAGAGCTGCGCGAGTGGGCGAAAACTCGCCGCAAAATTCTGAGCTATGAAGTACATCAGCACGCTTGGTTAAAAGTGAATGTCGACGGTTTTTCTTCCACATTGCATCTAAAACCCAATGGTACGTTGGTGGAAAAAGATCTCTTCAGCGAAAAAGCCCTTCAGGGGCTTTGGAAAGTCATAGACGGTTTTTGTTATCAAGTGATCAGTGGCGAGTTATGTCGAGTATCAAATCGTAGGAAACAAAGAGCAGAACATTCACTGCGGCATTGAATACATTAATGGCAAAGTCAGCACATACAGCAAATTTGCCCAAATCATGAGTGCGTAAACAATCCCTTCCTAAGAAAAAAGGGAGATGTGGCCATCTCCCTTCAGACTGCTGACAAAGGTCTAGCTTTCGAGCTAGACCTTTGATCTAATAGGGGTATCGAAATATGGATACTCCGATATGCTTCAAGAACCCACCCCGCAACAATACGAACTGGAAATGGTGACGATGGAACAGTTAGTTCCTAAAGACCATTTAGTGCGCAAAATCGATAATGCTATCGACTTTGAATTCATTCGTGATGAAGTCGCTCATCTTTATTGTAAAGATAATGGGCGTCCACCTGTTGACCCTGTTCGTCTCTTCAAAATCATCTTGCTTGGTTATATCTTTGGTATAAAAAG
>NZ_NPKW01001306.1:0-417 GCF_002265885.1 Vibrio sp. 03_296 | reverse complement strand
CTAGATTTGCTTTGCCAGTATCCACACCGACATTAATATTTTGAAGTGTGTTTGTATTCATAATAAGCTAACTCTTGCTTGCGTAATGCGGGTTCGAGACCCAGTCGAGTATTCGAGTTTGGTGCTTGGAGTTCTATGTCGCGTTCATGTTTGTTATCGGTCTCTCGATAGAGGAGCCAGCGTTCAATCGAACTACAACATAGAAAGCTTTAGTTGCGGCTAAAGCCTGGGTCTCACATTACCCGAAACAGGTCGATTAATGGGGATAATTTCCCATACAAAGCGTTTAAGAGGGATTCTCAACGCTTGGCAGTTTTGGTTCAAAGTTGAGCTTTTGTGTTTATGGCACAATGGTTTAAGTTAGGTGGTATCGCGTTGTTCACCCCTTAACGCGGCGTTATGTGGATGGAGGAGAAA
>NZ_NPKW01001305.1:0-768 GCF_002265885.1 Vibrio sp. 03_296 | reverse complement strand
ATTGCGCTCTAGGCGCATTACTTTAGTATTTTTTAGCCTGTAGGGATTCTCATGGCACCAAAAGTTGTTTTTCGCCAATCACGTTTTTTAGCTTCAAGGAAAGCTTGAACCGTTTAACGAAGATCCATCTCGATAGTTTAATATTGACTAGCTAAATGCAACGTCTTCCGAAATTATTTTCGTGAGTTCCTTTTAACTTGTAAATTTGCCAACTGATACTGCTTCTCAGATCTTTACCAACTAAAGAAGTGCTCGAYAAAACCCATTTTCTTAGGTCTCTAAGTAGGTTTAATGTAATAAAATCCTCATCCCATTCATGCCCAGATACGCTTAAGATTGAGTCTCTAACCAATCTTTCCAACATTCCAGTAAATTCGCTTAACTCTGTTCTCAAATTAACACTCCTTCCTAAACATAACGCCGCGTTAAGGGGTGAATGCCGCATAAACCAAGTTTCCGCAGAACACTTTCACCACAAAAATCACCGCAAACCAAAAATGCCATGCGGCATGAATCCCGCTTAAACGCCTTGTATGGATAATAACTAACGAATCAGGGTAAGGTGAGACCCAGACTTTAGCTGCAACTAAAGTTCTCTATCTGATAGTTCGATTGAACGCTGGCTCCTCTATTGAGAGACCGATAACAAGAACGAACATCAGATAGAACTCCAAGCATCACACTCGAATAGTCTTCTGGGTCTCGAGCCCGCATTTCGCAAGCAAGAGTTAGCTTATTATGAATACAAATACACTTCAAAACATTAAT
>NZ_NPKW01001304.1:0-1013 GCF_002265885.1 Vibrio sp. 03_296 | reverse complement strand
CCAAGCAAGATGATTTTGAAGAGACGAACAGGGTCAACAGGTGGACGCCCATTATCTTTACAATAAAGATGAGCGACTTCATCACGAATGAATTCAAAGTCGATAGCATTATCGATTTTGCGCACTAAATGGTCTTTAGGAACTAACTGTTCCATCGTCACCATTTCCAGTTCGTATTGTTGCGGGGTGGGTTCTTGAAGCATATCGGAGTATCCATATTTCGATACCCCTATTAGATCAAAGGTCTAGCTCGAAAGCTAGACCTTTGTCAGCAGTCTGAGGCCAGCATTGCTGGCCTTGCTCTATCTTGGTGGTTCTGTTTGTGCTAGATTTATCTTAAAGGAACGCCCTTTCGTCGGTAACTTGACCAAATGAGCACTCGAATGTGGAAGCTCACGCGTACGGCGAACATTGGTTAACGGTTTTAAAGTCCGCCACATTAAACGCATCATCTGCTTTAAGATCGTCGCATAACTCATCAATCAGCTTCTCAGTCACATCCCACATGGTAAACATATGGACGTATTTACGTGTCTTACGGCCAGTTGCTGGATTTGGCGCGTCGATCTCTTCCTTGGCTAACGAGTATTTAGATAATCTCATCTTGGCTGGCAGAAAATAAGCGACAAAGAGAGCGGCGTTCGTTGAAGCCACAACCTTCAGAACACCACTATCAGGTTTTCATTTTCCAATAGTCCGCGACTCTCGCAACTTTTGATAAGCGTATTGCGCCATCTTCTGTCCGCGCATCGCCAGTTTGATCTGCTTTTCATAGCTGTGTTTGGCAAAGTAATCCCATAGGATTAGAGGGGATATTCCGCTACGGGAACCCGCAAAAGTAGTATCGGGAGAACCAATATAGGTTGGGTTATCCGGTGGAGAACCATAAACTTATGCTTGGTCATATAGACCCCTGTCGCAGGTGCGCCAGGCCACTTATGACCACTGGTGACGATGGAGTGCACCATAGGGTTACGAAAATCGAAATCTGGCCCAGTGTAACAATGGTTTTC
>NZ_NPKW01001303.1:0-650 GCF_002265885.1 Vibrio sp. 03_296 | reverse complement strand
GACTTTCTCTGTTAATGACATCCGTAAGAACCAACGGTAAGCGACATTCACTTCAATTTCTTTAACGAGCTGACGCTCACTTTTTATACCAAAGATATAACCAAGCAAGATGATTTTGAAGAGACGAACAGGGTCAACAGGTGGACGCCCATTATCTTTACAATAAAGATGAGCGACTTCATCACGAATGAATTCAAAGTCGATAGCATTATCGATTTTGCGCACTAAATGGTCTTTAGGAACTAACTGTTCCATCGTCACCATTTCCAGTTCGTATTGTTGCGGGGTGGGTTCTTGAAGCATATCGGAGTATCCATATTTCGATACCCCTATTAGATCAAAGGTCTAGCTCGAAAGCTAGACCTTTGTCAGCAGTCTGACGCCACTCGAGGTGAGTGGCGTTTTCTTAAGGTTCGTCTTTTATGACGACGCATTGCGTCAAAAACTCATCATTGGTTTTCGTCATCGCAAGCTTGTCGATGAGGAACTCCATCGTCGTCCGTTTCGCCCATCGGGTGAACGATCTTACGCAAAATCCACATCTTCTGTAGTTCATCTGACTTCGTCAGCAACTCTTCACGACGAGTACCAGAGCGGTTGAAGTCAATCGCAGGAATACACGTTTTCCGCGGATCTTACGGTTCAAATGC
>NZ_NPKW01001302.1:0-621 GCF_002265885.1 Vibrio sp. 03_296 | reverse complement strand
ATTTCTGATAACTCTCCTGCTGTGCGTTAGCATGGCAGTTACTACAAGTAATATCAATGTTTTCTCTTCAATGCTTTTTTACCTCAGAAAAAGGCTGGATATGATGAATTTCAAATGTTGAAACGTCCCTTTCACCACAATTAGGGCAAGTCATATTAGTCTTCTTGATATATTTTCTTTTTCATTCTTTCAGGTATATGCCGAGATACCATATTTACTCCTTGTAGCTAACGCCCAATTAAGGGGTGAGCAACGCTACCACCCAAACCTAAAGAATTGTGCCATAAACACTAAACTTGAAGTAGAAGCAAAAATACCAAGCGTTGGGAATCCCTCTTAAATTGTTTGTATGGGAAATTATCCCCATTAATCGACCTGTTTCGGGTAATGTGAGACCCAGGCTTTAGCCGCAACTAAAGCTTTCTATGTTGTAGTTCGATTGAACGCTGGCTCCTCTATCGAGAGACCGATAACAAACATGAACGCGACATAGAACTCCAAGCACCAAACTCGAATACTCGACTGGGTCTCGAACCCGCATTACGCAAGCAAGAGTTAGCTTATTATGAATACAAACACACTTCAAAATATTAATGTCGGTGTGGATACTGGCAAAGCAAA
>NZ_NPKW01001301.1:0-431 GCF_002265885.1 Vibrio sp. 03_296 | reverse complement strand
ACAGCGAGAAAACCGCACAGTTTGCCACTTTGCTCTACGCCTTGCTCTACCCGGAGGTGAAGCTCCACGAATTCGAAGGAGAGATGTCTTCCAGCTCCAAATTCGGCGTAAGCCAGCATCGAATACAACAAAGGCATCCAGTGGATGCCTTTCAGACTGCTGACAAAGGTCTAGCTTTCGAGCTAGACCTTTGATCTAATAGGGGTATCGAAATATGGATACTCCGATATGCTTCAAGAACCCACCCCGCAACAATACGAACTGGAAATGGTGACGATGGAACAGTTAGTTCCTAAAGACCATTTAGTGCGCAAAATCGATAATGCTATCGACTTTGAATTCATTCGTGATGAAGTCGCTCATCTTTATTGTAAAGATAATGGGCGTCCACCTGTTGACCCTGTTCGTCTCTTCAAAATCATCTTGCTTGG
>NZ_NPKW01001300.1:0-313 GCF_002265885.1 Vibrio sp. 03_296 | reverse complement strand
AGCCGATGTACTGAGCATTCTTCGGTAGACCGCATTCTTTCTTTATCTGCTCTGGTGTCGGTGTTTTCATCATTAAGACTCCAAGGCCACCACGCTTAAGCCGAAGCGTTTAAGCTCGAGTGAACCAAAGTTATTCACGACATAACTCGAACTATCAACGGTATACATGCCAGCCGGATAAGGCTTTTGCTCTTCATCAAGCGAGAGTTTCATTTGCGTTGGGAACTTGCCGCCTAGATAAACATAAGCAACCTGCTCATAGATTTTGCGTGCTGGCTTATCATCCTTGGCTTTGGTCGTGCGTACATCAACA
>NZ_NPKW01000130.1:0-117875 GCF_002265885.1 Vibrio sp. 03_296 | reverse complement strand
GCGCTCGTAGCTCAGCTGGATAGAGTACCTGGCTACGAACCAGGCGGTCAGAGGTTCGAATCCTCTCGAGCGCGCCATTTCTTCAAATGAATATTCTTTTAACGATTAAAGGGGCTTCGCTCCTGATATTGAAATAGTGTAAGCGGTTTTGATATCAAACACCTGCGCGTCCGTAGCTCAGCTGGATAGAGTACCTGGCTACGAACCAGGCGGTCAGAGGTTCGAATCCTCTCGGACGCGCCACTTTCTCTTCTGGAAGTGACAAGGTGAACAACAGAATATTGCGCGCTCGTAGCTCAGCTGGATAGAGTACCTGGCTACGAACCAGGCGGTCAGAGGTTCGAATCCTCTCGAGCGCGCCATTATTTAAAACCCTGCATGAAAATGCAGGGTTTTTTCTTATGCCTACGTTTTGTGCTTGTGAGCATTGGATTTTAAAATCCCCTTGATCTTCATTTCTGGACAATCGATTTATTCTTAGCGAGTGTTTCTCATCTCTCTCATCTCTCTCATCTCTCTCATCTCTCTCATCAACGCCATTCTTTACTACTCAAAAGAAACAACAAGCATTTAAATGTTTCCAAAATGTTAAAATTGTTGTTGTTTTTAATTCTTATAATTCAAAAGCTTATTGATGTTCTTTTATCTCTATCGCAGTTTTGTTCGAACTTCTGCAGTAAATTGATGAATGTCCATATTAAGTATCAGGAATTTGGGCAAATATTTTAGTTTATGTGATCTGTGTGGTGAAAAAGCAACCAATAGTGCTGGATGCTCTGAAACCTTTTTAAACAAAATTGACAATATTTAACCAATCTAGATAATCGATTGGTCGGGATTGTGTATAAATCATGTCCTGCGTTATGTCAGGATGACACAGAAAGGAAGCAAGATGACAAATATTGGAAGCCTCTTAGTTGATGCGGCAGCCCTAATGGTAACGGGAATGGGGGTCGTATTTATTTTTCTCACCGTTCTTATTTTCCTCGTTCGCTTGATGTCGAAATTGGTACCGCAAGAAGTACCACCACCGATCACAGCGCCTAAAGCGGCAAAGAATCAAACCAACCACACTTCAACAGTGAGTCCACAGGTTGTCGCGGCAATTTCTGCAGCGATTCATCAGCATCGCGCCTCGGTTGCGAAGTAGTACAACAAAGGAATAAAAGGAGTTTATGAGCATGTCTAAGCCACTAGCAATTACGGATGTGGTCCTACGTGACGCCCATCAATCACTGTTTGCGACTCGAATGCGCATAGAAGACATGCTGCCTATTGCAGCAGAGTTGGATAAAGTGGGTTATTGGTCGCTCGAAACCTGGGGTGGTGCCACCTTTGATGCGTGTATTCGTTTTTTAGGGGAAGATCCGTGGGAGCGTTTGCGTGAACTGAAGAAAGCAATGCCGAATACACCAATGCAGATGCTACTACGTGGTCAAAATCTGCTGGGTTATCGTCATTATGCTGATGATGTGGTTGAGAAGTTTGTTGAACGTGCTCATGCCAACGGTATGGATGTTTTCCGTATCTTTGATGCGATGAACGACGTGCGTAACTTCCAAAAAGCAGTTAAAGCAACGGTGGACGTTGGTGCACATGCGCAAGGAACGCTTTCTTACACTACCAGCCCAGTTCACAATACCGATACTTGGGTCGATCTCGCCAAACGTTTAGAAGACTTGGGTTGTCACTCGCTTTGTATCAAAGACATGTCTGGCTTACTTAAGCCTTATGAAGCGCAAGAATTGATTACGCGCATTAAAGCCTCTTGTGATATCCCATTGGCACTGCACTGCCATGCCACTACGGGTTTGTCGACCGCTACGGCAATTAAGGCGGTAGAGTCGGGCATCGATATTTTGGATACTGCGATTTCATCGATGAGTTGCACCTACGGTCACACGCCAACGGAAACCGTTGTGGCGATGTTGCAAGGTACTGAGCGTGATACCAATTTGGACCTTGCTCAAATAGAACCTATTGCAGCGTATTTCCGTGAAGTTCGTAAGAAGTACGCTAAGTTCGAAGGGCAATTGAAAGGGGTGGATTCTCGCATTCTGATTGCTCAAGTTCCTGGTGGTATGCTGACCAACATGGAAAGCCAATTGAAAGAGCAAGGCGCGGCGGATCGTATCGACGAAGTCCTTGAAGAGATCCCTCGCGTGCGTGAAGATCTTGGATTTATTCCATTGGTGACTCCAACCTCGCAAATTGTCGGCACTCAAGCGGTCATCAACGTCCTGACGGGCGAGCGTTATAAGAGCATCACCAAAGAAACGGCAGGCGTTCTCAAAGGCGAATATGGCGCCGCACCTGCTCCAGTGAATGCGCAGTTGCAAGCTCGTGTACTAAACGGCGCTGAAGCTGTCACTTGTCGACCAGCTGATTTACTTGAAGCGGAATTGCATACATTGACAGACGAACTGTTGGCAAAAGCACAATCAGAAGGCATTCAATTGGCTAAAGAGAGTGTTGATGACGTTCTAACTTACGCACTCTTCCCGCAAGTTGGCCTGAAGTTCCTTAAGAATCGTGGTAATCCTGATGCATTTGAGCCAGCACCAACTCTTGAGGTGGCTCAGCCAACGGTGACGAAAGCCGCTAATGGTGCCGTTGAAGCTTATAGTGTCCGTGTTGATGGTCAGGTATTCCATGTTGAAGTAGGGCCAGAAGGTCAATTGACATCGGTGACACCAGCCGCTGCGCCAGCGAGTACTCCTATCGCGGCTCCTGTTGCGGCAGTACCAAGCGATGCAGAGGCTGTATCGGCTCCGCTTGCAGGTAACATCTTCAAAGTTCATGTTCAAGCAGGAAGCTCGGTTGAGGAGGGCGATATTCTGCTGATCCTCGAAGCGATGAAAATGGAAACTGAAGTCCGCGCTGCTCGTAGTGGTGTGGTGCATGAACTGAATGTGAAAGAGGGAGATGCCGTGACAGTAGGCTCACCTCTACTGAGTTTGGCGTAAGGATGTACCATGGATGGATTAATCACGCTTTGGTCTGAAACGGGAATTGCCCACTTTGAACTCGGGCAAATCTGTATGATCGCAGTAGGCTGTGTACTGCTGTTTTTAGCCATTAGTAAAGGCTTTGAGCCTTTACTTCTGCTGCCTATTGGCTTTGGTGCCATTTTGGCTAATATCCCGAATGCGGGCTTTACCGAGCCGGGTGGGTTGCTTTACTACGTCTACTACATTGGTATTGAATCTGGCGTTTTCCCACTGCTTATTTTTATGGGCGTGGGGGCAATGACGGATTTTGGTGCCTTGATTGCCAACCCTAAAACCTTATGGCTCGGTGCCGCCGCGCAGTTTGGTATTTTTGCCACGCTGTTTGGTGCGATTCTATTGAACTATGTGCCGGGCATGGAGTTTTCCATGGAGGATGCGTCGTCCATCGCCATCATCGGTGGCGCGGATGGT
Source organism: Vibrio sp. 03_296 (assembly GCF_002265885.1). Lineage (NCBI taxonomy): Bacteria > Pseudomonadati > Pseudomonadota > Gammaproteobacteria > Vibrionales > Vibrionaceae > Vibrio > Vibrio sp. 03_296. The sequence continues at coordinate 114,453 of NZ_NPKW01000130.1, read as the reverse complement.
CCAACGGCCATTTTCCTCGCAAGCCGTCTCTCTCCCGATTTACTCGGTGCGATTGCGGTAGCGGCATACAGTTACATGGCCTTGGTTCCTATTATCCAGCCGCCTATCATGAAGGCGCTCACGACACCGGAAGAGCGTAAGATCAAAATGGCTCAACTTCGCCATGTCGGAAAAGTGGAGAAAGTGCTTTTCCCATTAGCGGTATTGGTGATGACCATCTTGTTCCTTCCCTCTGCAACACCGCTGGTAGGGATGTTCTGTCTGGGGAACTTGATGCGTGAAGCGGGTGTGGTGGAGCGTTTGTCGAAAACCGCGCAAAATGAGCTGATCAACATCGTGACGATTTTCCTGGGTTTAGGCGTAGGCTCGAAGCTACAAGCTGAGCACTTCTTGAATGTGGAGACTTTGGGCATTCTTGCATTAGGTGCTGCAGCGTTCAGTATTGGGACTGGCGCGGGGGTACTGATGGCGAAGCTACTCAACAAGTTCTCGGAAGAAGACATCAACCCGTTGATTGGGGCTGCTGGTGTATCAGCGGTGCCTATGGCGGCTCGCGTGGTTAACAAAGTAGGGCTTGAAGCAAACCCGCAAAACTTTTTGTTGATGCATGCGATGGGGCCGAATGTGGCGGGTGTTCTGGGCAGTGCGGTAGCCGCCGGTGTGCTGTTGGCTCTGGTTGGCTAACTTCGCTGTGAAATGTCAGTCAAATTGTGCCATCACAATTAACTTCGGTTAACAAAATGGTTTATAGTCAAAGGGATGCTTCGGCATCCCTTTCTTTTTGTCCTTAGGAACGGCTGATTATGGAAAATAAGCAAATCGTTATTACAGAATTTGGTGGCCCTGATGTACTGGCTATCCGTTCAAGTCAAATGCCTGAACCCAAACCTGGTCAGGTCATCATTAAAGTCTATTTTTCAGGGATTAATCCTATTGATGTTAAAACGCGTGCAGGTCTGGGATGGGCCGCTGCACAGAATAAGGACAAATTACCTTGGGTGCCCGGTTATGACATTTCTGGCAAAGTGGTCAGTTGTGGTGAGAACGCGGAGCGCTTTGTCATAGGCGATACCGTTGCCGGTTTTGTTGGTTTCCCATTAGAAGGCGGTGGTTACAGCCAGTATCTTTGCGTAGAAGAAGACGCATTGAGTTTGGTGCCCGGCTCGGTCACCTTAGAGGCAGCGGCGGTACTCCCATTAGCCGGGCAAACGGCAGCACAAGCGCTGAACAAGGCTCAAGTGAAAGAAGGGGAGAGAGTGCTTATCCTCGCTGGTGCGGGTGGTGTTGGTCATTTGGCGGTGCAAATCGCCGTTGCCGCGAAAGCTGAAGTGTACACGACATGCAGTGAACGCAACTTAGATTACATGGCGACCTTGGGTGCTCATGCCATCAATTACCAATTTGCTCCTGCTTCAGAGCGTTTGAGTGATGTGGATGTATTGATTGATCTGGTTGGTGGTGATGTCGCCCTTGATGCATTGAAGTGCTTAAAAGACAACGCCAGAGTCGTGACGGTGCCGACGCTGAGTGCTGAGATGATCTGTGAAAAAGCCAAACTGCTCGGGTTTGAAGCAATGGGGATGCTAGTGGAGCCCGATCCTCAGCAGTTGGATACATTGCTGTATATGGTGGGCGTTGGCTTACTTAAAACAGAAATTCAGCGTATCTATCCGATGCATGAGGTCAGCGATGCGCACAAACAAATCGAAACAGCGCATACCCGAGGAAAAGTACTACTGGATATGCAATGTTAGAAACCTTTAATGGATGGTTTGCAGAGGCGGCATTGTGGTTTTCCGACTCTGCACTTTGGGTATTGTTTTTCACTGGTTTTCTCAGTGCAACCTTATTACCTGGAGGCTCAGAGGCGAGTTTGATCGCGACCTTGTCTCTTAATCAGTTTCCAATTTCACACATCATTATTGTCGCGACGCTAGGAAATACCCTTGGTGGGTTAACTAACTATTGGCTAGGTTTGCTGCTACCAAATCGAACTCAACAGGAAAAACATGGTCATACCGCTTTGAGATGGTTAGCCAAATACGGCTATTGGGGGCTGTTTTTTAGTTGGCTTCCTGTGATTGGTGATCCTCTCTGTTTAGCAGCTGGTTGGCTGCGAATGAAATTTCTTCCTTGCTTGGCGCTGATTGCGCTGGGTAAAGCGGTACGCTATAGCGTGCTAGCTATGCTTTATATCGGACTATTCTAAGGAAAAAGCATGAAAAAACTGATGCTGAGTGCCTGCTCTCTTTTTGTCCTCGCTGGTTGTTCTTCCGTAAAATCGGTTTCTGTGCCGTTTTTCTCATCATTACCAGAAGGCGTGACTCTGATTGAAGAGTCGTCAGCACAAGCGGGTAAGGTCAAAATCCCGTATGAAAAATACCGTTTAGAAAATGGCTTAACCGTCATTTTGTCTCCCGATCACTCCGATCCCTTAGTGCACGTTGACGTCACTTACCACGTCGGCTCGGCTCGAGAAGAGATTGGTAAGTCAGGCTTTGCGCATTTCTTCGAGCATATGATGTTCCAAGGTTCGGAGAATGTTGGTGATCAGCAACACTTCAAGATCATTACGGAGGCGGGCGGAACCCTGAATGGCACCACAAACCGAGATAGAACCAACTATTTCGAAACGGTGCCAGCGAACCAACTTGAGAAAATGTTGTGGTTAGAGTCAGATCGCATGGGCTTTTTGCTTGATGCCGTCTCGCAGCGTAAGTTTGAGGTGCAACGCGACACCGTGAAAAATGAGCGCGCTCAACGCTATGACAACCGCCCTTACGGTTTGATTTGGGAAAAAATGGCGGAAGCGATTTACCCTGAAGGGCACCCGTATTCGTGGCAAACTATTGGTTATGTTGAAGATCTTGATCGTGTCGACGTCAATGACCTGAAAGCGTTTTTCTTACGCTGGTATGGGCCTAATAACGCCGTGTTAACTATCGGTGGTGACATAGATACCGATCAGACATTGGAATGGGTCAATAAATATTTTGGCAGTATTCCACGTGGGCCAGAGGTGAATAACGCGCCGAAGCAGCCTGCAACCCTGAAAGAAAATCGCTTCATCACGCTGGAAGATCGTATTAGACAGCCGATGGTGATGATGGCGTGGCCGACGACTTACAAAGGTGAAGATCATCAAGCCTCTCTCGATGCATTGGCGAGTTTACTAGGGGAAGGCAACAACAGCTTGCTATACCAAAATCTCGTAAAAACGCAAAAAGCAGTCGACGCTGGTGCCTTCCAAGATTGTGCGGAACTGGCTTGTACTTTCTACGTGTACGCGATGGGGGACTCCGGAGACAAGGGAGATTTGGCCAGCTTATATCAAGAGCTGATGCAGACCTTAGATGAGTTTAAACAGAAGGGCGCCGATGGGAAACGCCTTGAGCAGATCATTGGTAAAGCAGAAGCCGATGCCGTGTTCTCATTACAAAGCGTCAGCGGTAAAGTCAGTCAGCTCGCATCGAATGAGACCTTCTTTGCCACCCCTGATCGCATCGAATATCAATTAGATCAATTACGCGCGGTGACGGCGGATTCGGTCAACCAAGCCTATCAACAATTTATTGATGGCAAAAACAAAGTGACTTTAAGCGTGGTGCCTAAGGGCAAAATAGACATGGCGGTGCAAAAAGCCAACTTTGTGACGCCGGCGAGAACCTTGCCTGAATACCAAAAAATCACCGATGATCAGTTGGCCTATCGTAAAGCGGAAAACAGTTTTGACCGAGCTCAAATGCCACCGGCTGGAGAGCCAGTGAAAGCTGAAATGCCAGATCTGTACAAAGTGCATTTTGATAACGGCAGCGAATTATTAGGCGCTGTCAGTGATGAAACGCCAACCGTATTGATGCAGTTCCGCTTCCCAGCAGGGAGCCGATTTGACCCGGTAGGTAAAGAAGGGTTAGCTAAACTCACCGCCGCTATGATGGAGGAGGGGACAACCTCTCGCAGTGCGGAAGAGTTACAAGCGGAGTTGGACAAGTTGGGCAGTAACATCAGTGTTTCTGCCGAGCGATACAGCACGACAGTCACGCTTTCTGCATTAGAGAAAAATTTACCAGCAACGTTGGAAATTTTTCAGCAGATGATCCGGTCTCCTGCGTTTGATGAGGATGATTTCGCTCGAGCGAAGAAGCAAATGATCGAAGGGGCCGTTTATGAGCAGCAGCAACCAAGCTGGATGGCTTCGCAAGCAACGCGCCAAGTGATTTATGGTGACACGCTGTTTGCTCGTTCCAGTGATGGCACGATGGCTTCATTGCAAGCGCTCACGCTGGCTGATGTCAAAGCATTTTATCAATCGCACTACACACCACAAAGCACACAGATCGTGGTCGTGGGGGATTTGAGTCGCCGAGAAATGGCCAGTCAGTTGGCATTTTGGAAAGCATGGCAAGGTGAGGCCGCGCCGTTGTATCGCCCGCAAGTTGTGAAGCCATTAAGCGATTCAAGAATCTACTTGGTGGATAAACCGGGAGCGCCACAAAGCGTCATTCGCATGGTACGCCTTGGTTTGCCGTATGATGCCACTGGTGAAATGTTCCTAAGCCAATTAGCGAACTTTAATTTGGCCGGCAATTTCAACAGCCGTTTAAATCAGAATCTTCGTGAGGACAAAGGATACACATACGGGGCGCAAGGCTACTTTGCCAGCAATCTCGAGACCGGTGTCGTGGTGTTTGATGCGCAAGTGCGTGCCGATGCAACCATCCCTGCGTTAATGGAGATGGAGAATGAACTGAATGAGTTTTCTCAATCGGGTATGACGGATGATGAGCTGCATTTCATGCGTCAGGCGGTTGGTCAGCAAGATGCCTTGAAGTATGAAACTCCCGGACAAAAAGCGCAGTTGATCGGAAATATTCTCCGTTACAGTTTGGATGAAGATTATCTTAAACAGCGTAACGCGATTGTGGAAAACATTGATAAAGCGCCACTTAACGATTTGGCGAAGAAATGGTTTGACCCGAATGACTATCAGATGATCGTGGTTGGGGATGCGAAAACGCTTCGCCCACAATTGGAAAAGTTGAATAAAGCCGTAGAAGAGCTTGAAATCATCCGATAGAGTACACATTTAGTAGCGAAGAGTATTAGCTCTTCGCTACTTGTTGTTGGTCTGGATACCCTTTTGGATACACAGAAGGGTATCCAGACCATTTCGATTTCCGACAATTCAGTTTGCAGGTGTGACGCTGCAAGCTTCTGATATAAGTGAATTTCATTTTGACTGATTTTGCTGCGCGACTTGAGTTAGTTGCAAGAAACCCAGAAGTGTTTAAACAGTTTGGCCGTGGTGTGGAGCGTGAAACGTTACGCTACAGCCAAAATGGTCGGATAGCGACCACCATGCATCCTCAAGGTTTGGGTTCTGCGTTTACCAATCGGTGGATCACCACCGACTTTGCGGAGTCGTTGTTAGAATTCATTACCCCTGTTTCTCATGACATCGATGTTTTGTTGGGCCAGTTGGATGATATTCATCATTTCACTCAAACTCAGTTGGGTGAAGAAAAAATGTGGCCAATGTCGATGCCTTGTTTTGTCGAGACTGAAGATCAAATTACGTTGGCGCAGTATGGCAGCTCAAACTCGGCCAAAATGAAAACCCTCTATCGAGAAGGCTTGAAGCGCCGTTACGGTAGCCTCATGCAGATCATTTCTGGCGTGCATTTCAACTTCTCATTTCCTGATAGCTTTTGGGATGCACTGCATGGTGAGCAAACAGAAGATGAGCGCCAAGCAACGAAGTCGGAAGCCTATTTTGGCCTAATTCGTAACTATTACCGCTTTGGTTGGCTGATTCCTTATTTCTTTGGTGCATCACCCGCAATGTGTTCCTCGTTTCTTCAAGGACGCGAGACATCGCTGCCTTTCGAAGCATTGGGGAAAACCCTGTATTTACCTAAGGCAACGTCGCTACGCTTGAGCGATTTGGGCTACACCAATAGCGCTCAAAGTGGACTGACGATTGGCTTCAACAGCATTGACCAATACCTAGAGGGGCTAAGTAAAGCCATTCGCACGCCTTCGGCTGAGTTTGCCAAGTTGGGTGTGAAGGAAAATGGCGAATATCGCCAGCTTAACAGTAACGTACTGCAAATTGAAAATGAGCTCTATGCTCCGATTCGACCAAAGCGTGTGGCGAAAAATGGCGAGAAACCTTCAGAAGCATTGGCGCGAGGTGGGGTAGAATACATCGAAGTTCGCTCGCTGGATGTGAATCCCTTTACGCCGGTGGGTATCACGGAAACTCAAGTGCGTTTCCTCGATTTGTTCTTAACTTGGGCTGCCTTGTCTGAATCGCAACCGATGGATCAATGTGAACTGGCTTGCTGGCGAGAGAACTGGAACAAGGTGGTGGTATCTGGCCGCGAGTATGGTTTAGAGCTGCAGATCGGTTGTCAAGGTGAAAAGCTCAGCTTACAAGCTTGGGCTCATCGCGTGTTTGCAGAGCTGCGCCAGCTAGCGGAAGTGATGGACAGTGCCCACGGTGACAATCAGTACAGCCTCGCTTGTAGTGAGCTGGAAAAGTGGATTGACCATCCAGAAAAAACGCTTTCTGCACAGCTACTTACTTTGATTCAGAAAAATGGCAGCTTAGGAGCGACGGGGTGTGAGTTGGGGCGTGCATACCGTGAGCAAAACTTAGCTCATCAATATCGTCACTTCTCTCTGCAGCAAATGGAGCAAGAAGTTGAGCTCTCCCTCATTAAACAGAGCCAGATTGAACAAGCCGATGAGGTGGATTTCGATACCTTTTTGGCCGATTATTTTGCCTACTTAAAATAGGGAATCGGCAATGACAGGAGCCTCTGCTGAAAGAGGAGTGAGTAAGATTGCTCGCCGTGTGTTGTTGTTCGGTTTGGTGGGGTTATCTGGCTGTGCGACTACCCCGCCGGCGCAGCAAAATAACGTATGCGACATTTTCCGTGAGAAACCTCGCTGGTATAAAGATGCCTTAGCGATGGAAAAGGAGTGGGGAACCCCGATTCAAGTCGCGATGGCGTTTGTCAAACAAGAAAGCAGCTTTCGCCACGACGCAAGACCACCAAAAGACTATATACTTGGGTTTATTCCTTGGGGGCACGTGAGTAGCGCGTATGGTTATGCTCAAGCGCAAGATCCGGCTTGGGAAGATTTTCAACGTGCCACAGGACATGGCGGCTCACGAACTAACTTTGATGACTCGTTGATGTTCATTGGTTGGTATACCAGTGAAACACGTAAGCAGTTGGGGATTTCCTTATGGGACCCTTATAATCAGTATCTCGCTTATCACGAAGGTCGAGGTGGTTATCAGCGTAAGAGCTATCAAAGGAAACCTTCACTCATTAAGGTAGCTCGTAAAGTGGAACAACAAACAAAAGATTATGGCTGGCAGCTAAAGCAGTGCCGTCAAGAATTGGAAGATAATCGAAGCTGGTTTTTCTAAATCAGCAAAGTCCTCTGAGCATCAAGGACGAATAGAGCAGGAGAGAAGTAATGCCATTATTAGATAGTTTTACCGTTGACCACACTCGCATGCATGCACCCGCGGTGCGTGTGGCAAAAACCATGCAAACGCCAAAAGGCGACAACATTACCGTGTTTGACTTACGTTTCACTGCACCTAACAAAGATATTTTGTCAGAGAAAGGCATTCACACTTTAGAGCACTTGTACGCAGGCTTTATGCGTAAGCATCTCAATGGCGCCTCGGTTGAGATCATCGATATCTCACCGATGGGCTGTCGTACCGGTTTCTACATGAGTTTGATTGGCGAGCCGACCGAACAACAAGTGGCGGCGGCGTGGACGGCTTCGATGGAAGATGTGTTGAAAGTGGAAAGCCAAAACAAGATCCCTGAGTTGAACGAGTATCAGTGCGGTACCGCAGCCATGCATTCGCTAGATGAAGCGAAGCAAATTGCTCAAAATATCTTAGCGGTTGGTATTTCAGTCAATAGAAACGATGAGCTAGCATTGCCAGAAGCAATGCTAAAAGAGCTCAAAGTCGATTAATTCAGATCATCATAAACGTTAAAGGCCCAGTGTTTCCACTGGGCCTTTTTGATCGTCATTAGGCTGTTTTGCGTTTGCGTTTAGGAAACACTTTTACCGACTTAATTCGGTTTCCTTCCAGTTGCACAATCTCCATCGCATGTCCTTCGATCTTGATGCTCAAGTGGTTTTCAGGAATATGCTCTAAGTGTTCCAAAATCAAGCCGTTCAAGGTTCTTGGGCCATCGGTGGGAAGTTTCCATTTCAAACCTTTATTGATATCACGGATGTTGGTACTGCCCTCAATGAGAAAACTTCCATCGCTTTGAGGTGTTATATCATCGGAGAAACTCGGTGCAATCGAGGTGGTAAATTCACCCACAATCTCTTCTAGAATGTCTTCCAGTGTCACCAGACCGATAATATCGCCATATTCATCGACAATCAGGCCGATGCGCTGTTTGTTGCGTTGGAACTTCAGTAACTGAACATTAAGTGGGGTGCTTTCTGGAATGAAATAGACCTCATCAGCAGCACGCAACAAGGTTTCCTTGTTGAACTCATTTTTCTCCAACATCAAACGATACGCTTCGCGCAATCGCAACATACCCACCGCTTCATCAACTTTGTCACGATAGAGGACAATACGGCCATGTGGGGAGTGTGCCAATTGACGTACGATGGATTTCCAATCGTCATTGATATCGATACCCGTTATCTCATTGCGTGGAACCATGATGTCATTCACAGTGACGTGTTCCAGATCCAAAATGGAGACCAGCATATCTTGATGTCGCTGGGGGATCAGGCTGCCCGCTTCGTTCACCACTGTACGCAACTCTTCAGAGCTCAGATTATCTTCGCCGTTGTGTTGTGCTTTTAAACCAAGTAAGCGAATAAAACCATTGGTAATAAAGTTTACCAACATCACCAAAGGCGACAGCAGTTTCATCAAAACCGCCAGCAAAATGCTGCTCGCGTATGAAACCCGTTCAGGATAGAGTGCAGCCACGGTTTTTGGGGTGACTTCTGCGAAAACCAAAACGACTAAGGTAAGGACACCGGTTGCAATCGCAACACCCAAATCACCATAAAGGCGCATGCCGAGAATTGTCGCGATAGCGGAGGCAAGAATATTGACAAGGTTGTTACCGATAAGAATCAAACCAATTAATCGGTCTGGGCGGCTCAGTAACTTTTCGACACGCTTAGCCCCTTTGTGCCCTGAATTGGCGAGGTGCTTTAAGCGATATCGATTCAGTGACATCATCCCCGTCTCTGAACCAGAGAAATAGCCTGAAATGACGATAAGACACGCGAGTAGCGCAAATAAGATACCCGTAGATATGTCGTCCAAAACTCAATCTTTCCTTTTGTTATCCTGATAAATGACAGTGCTATTACGCGTTATAGCTGTCCTAAAAATGACAGTACATTATGGGTTTAGCTCAGTATGATCTCTTTTACAAAGCGGCTGCCAAAATAGGCCAGGGTCAATAAAGTTGCCCCTGCAACAGCAAACCAGGTCACTTTTTTTCCGCGCCAGCCTTTTTGATAATGCCCCCACAGCAAGGTGGAGTAAACCAACCAAGCAATAAAAGACAGCACCGCTTTATGCGCTTTTCCTTCCGCAAACATATCGTGAACAAAAACAAACCCAGTTGCCAACGTTGCCGTTAACAGTAGATTGCCGATCATAATGATTTTAAACAGCTGTCTTTCCACCATTAAAAGTGGCGGTAGGTTTGGATTGATGACTAATGATTTTTTTGCTTTCAGTTTATGGTCTAGCCAAGCCAATTGAAGTGCGTATAGTGCGCCAATGGTCAAAGTGGCATAAGAAAACAGTGCCAAGGAAATATGGATTAACAGCTTAGGGTCATTCTCTAAATGCTTAACGAAAGTGCTGGGTAAAAACGTCGCAGCAGAGAGATTAATGGCGGCAAAGCTATAGACGACAGGCAGTAAGAACCATAAACGGTTTTTGAGCATCGCGGCACTCATCACCAAGGAGATGATGAAGCTGATCAACGACGCGACATTTAAAATACTGAGATTTTGACCATACCCTTCAAAAATGAGATCGCTCAATAGCCACGCGTGAAAGACCAGCGCCAAAGAGGCACTAATTAAAACGGTTTTGGCCTTTATCCCCGTTTGGTGTGCAAGTCCCGGAACGATCGTGGCGATGGCTAATCCGTAGAGAATCGTGGCACCAATGGCAATTATGCTGTCCATATATCCTGAAAGTTGGTCAATAGAATGGGGCAAGTATACCTTGCAACTGAGTTCTGGGCTACGTTGAATACAGATCAATGATAAGAGTTGAGATATTGAAATTAATAACTTATCCCCAATAGTGTGGAATAGAGCCGTTTCGCGGGTATCTCTGATTCCGTGGCTAAGGTATACTCACCCCAATTTATCGCCGGATTAAGCGTAGAGAACACAATGTTTGAGAATTTAACGGATCGATTATCCAAAACGCTGAAGAATATCAGTGGCAAAGGTCGTCTGACAGAAGACAATATCAAAGATACCCTGCGTGAAGTAAGAATGGCACTGCTTGAGGCCGATGTTGCCTTACCTGTGGTGCGTGAATTTGTCGCTCGCGTAAAAGAAAAAGCCGTTGGTGTGGAAGTGTCGAAATCACTGACACCCGGTCAAGAGTTCATTAAGATCGTTCAAGGTGAACTTGAAGCGGTCATGGGTGAATCGAATGAAGCGCTGAACTTAGCGGCGCAACCGCCAGCGGTTATTTTGATGGCGGGTCTACAAGGTGCGGGTAAAACCACCTCAGTCGGTAAACTATCGAAGCTGCTAAAAGAGCGCGATAAGAAGAAAGTGTTGGTTGTATCTGCCGACGTTTATCGTCCAGCGGCAATCAAACAGTTAGAAACATTGGCGAGCGACATTGGTGTTGACTTCTTCCCTTCATCTGCTGACCAAAAGCCGATTGATATCGCCAATGCCGCTATCGACCACGCGAAGAAAAAATTCTTTGATGTTTTGATCGTCGATACCGCAGGTCGCTTAGCGATTGATGAAGCGATGATGGGCGAAATCCAACAACTTCATAGTGCAATTAACCCAGTGGAAACGCTGTTTGTTGTTGATGCCATGACGGGTCAAGATGCCGCCAATACCGCCAAAGCTTTTGGTGACGCTCTGCCACTGACGGGGGTCATTCTGACCAAAGTGGATGGCGATGCGCGTGGTGGTGCTGCGCTGTCGGTACGCCATATCACAGGTAAGCCAATTAAATTCTTAGGTGTGGGTGAAAAGACCGACGCACTTGAGCCATTCCATCCCGATCGTGTAGCTTCACGTATTCTGGGTATGGGTGACGTATTGTCGCTGATTGAAGATCTGCAACGCAACGTTGATACCGAAAAAGCGCAGAAACTGGCGCAAAAGTTCAAAGAGAAAAAAGGCTTTGATCTTGAAGATTTCCGTGAACAACTTGGTCAGATGCAGAACATGGGGGGCATGATGGGTATGCTGGATAAGCTACCTGGTATGTCTCAATTGCCATCGGACATCAAAGATAAAGTCGACGACAAGATGTTCAAGCAGATGGAAGCGATCATCAACTCCATGACGATGAAAGAGCGCCAAAACCCAGATTTGATTAAAGGTTCACGTAAAAAGCGTATTGCTGCCGGTTCTGGCACCCAAGTACAAGATGTGAATCGCCTATTGAAGCAGTTTACCCAAATGCAAAAGATGATGAAGAAAATGCAGAAGGGTGGCATCAAAGGCATGATGCGCAATATGCAAGGCATGATGGGTGGTATGGGCGGTGGATTCAATCCATTCGGCCGATAACATGATTTAGGCTCTAGCACTTGTTTGTGGCTAGAGCCTAGCATTCTCTTCAAACTTCAAACTTCAAACTTCAAACTTCAAACTTCAAACTTCAAACTTCAAACCTCAAACCTCAAGCCTTAGCCACTTTTCAACTTGTTACCTCCATCACAAACTTAAAAATGAATTTATGTTGGTGAAAAAGTAACAACCCCCTTGCATTCATGCCTAATAAGAGTAAAATTCCGGAGCTTTATTTTGGCACGAGACCCCAAACTGTTTAGTGATAGATGGTTTCTGGGGTTAATTTTATTTTTGAGAAAGCAAAGAGGACGACATGGTAACCATTCGTTTGGCACGTCACGGCGCTAAAAAGCGTCCATTTTATCAAATCGTAGTAGCGGACAGCCGCAATGTTGCAACTGGCCGTTTCATCGAGAAAGTTGGTTTCTTTAACCCAACTGCACAAGGTCAAGAAGAAGGTCTACGTATCGACCTAGATCGCGTTAACCACTGGGTTGGTCAAGGCGCATCTCTATCTGACCGTGTTGCTAAGCTAGTTAAAGACGCTCAAAAAGCGGCTTAATTAAGCAACTAGTGTATGTCGATGAAAGGTATAGAAACAATGAGTGATGAACGTATTGTTGTTGGTAAATTTGGTTCTACTTACGGCATTCGTGGTTGGCTCAAAGTTTTTTCCTACACAGACAATGCCGAAAGCCTATTTGATTACAGCCCTTGGTACGTTAACCAAAAAGGCGTGTGGGTCGAGTTCAAGGTTGAAAGCTGGAAGCGCCATAACAAAGGTATGGTGGCTAAGCTGGAAGGTCTAGATGTTCGCGAAGACGCGCATCTCCTGACTAACCTTGAGATCGCTATTGACCCTGCTGTACTACCTGAATTGTCAGAAGATGAATTCTACTGGCGAGAATTGTTTGGAATGCAAGTAGTAACCACCAATGGTTACGATCTGGGTGTCGTTACTGACATGCTAGAAACGGGCTCAAACGATGTTCTCGTAGTAAAAGCAAATCTAAAAGATGCTTTTGGGCAAAAGGAACGTTTAATTCCGTTCCTTGAAGAGCAAGTGATCATCAAAGTTGATCGCGAAGCTCAACGGATCGAAGTTGACTGGGATCCTGGATTCTAATCTCCAAAGCTACAGAGCGAGATAAACATGTGGGTTGGCGTAATTAGCCTTTTTCCTGAAATGTTCCGTTCTGTTACTGATTTTGGAGTAACAGGTCAAGCGGTTAAAAAAGGTCTTTTATCGATTGAGACTTGGAATCCTCGCGATTTCACTCACGATAAACATCGCACTGTTGATGACCGACCTTATGGTGGTGGCCCTGGTATGTTAATGATGGTTCAGCCTTTGCGAGATGCCATTCATGCAGCCAAACAAGCCTCACCAGGCAAGACGAAAGTCATTTACCTTTCTCCTCAAGGTCGTAAGCTCGACCAACAAGGAGTGGAAGAATTGGCAACCAATGAGAACTTGCTTCTTATTTGTGGCCGATACGAAGGGGTAGATGAGCGTATCATTCAATCTGAAGTTGACGAAGAATGGTCAATCGGAGATTTTGTGATGACGGGTGGTGAAATTCCAGCCATGACGTTGATTGATTCTGTCTCACGGTTTGTTCCGGGAGTATTAGGGGATTTTGCGTCGGCAGAAGAAGATTCTTTTGCTAATGGCTTGTTAGATTGCCCTCACTATACGCGTCCTGAAGTGTTGGATGGCAAAGAAGTACCTGAGGTACTGATGTCCGGCAACCATAAGGAAATTCGTCGTTGGCGACTGAAACAGTCGTTAGGCCGCACCTGGCAGAGAAGACCAGAGCTCCTGGAAAACCTAGCTCTGACTGACGAACAGGAACAATTACTTGCTGAGTTCATTCAAGAAACTCACCATAAGCGCAAGTAACCTATTTAATTTAGTATCAGTTTATTCTAGGAATATTAAAAATGAGTAACATCATCAAAGCTCTTGAGCAAGAGCAAATGAAGCAAGACCTACCTAAATTTGCACCAGGTGACACTGTTGTTGTTCAGGTTAAGGTAAAAGAAGGTAACCGTGAGCGTCTACAGGCGTACGAAGGCGTTGTAATCGCTATTCGTAACCGTGGTCTACACTCTGCATTCACTGTTCGTAAGATCTCTAACGGTGAAGGTGTTGAGCGTACGTTCCAAACTCACTCTCCAGTTGTTGATAGCATCGAAGTTAAACGCCGTGGTGCAGTACGTCGTGCCAAGTTGTACTACCTACGTGAGCGTTCTGGTAAGTCAGCTCGTATCAAAGAGAAACTTGCTAAGAAGTAATGCTATAACTAGCGTTCTCATAGTATTAGCGGAGGCCATTTGGCCTCCGCTTTTTTCTGTTCATCTGCATGATGACACGATTCGTGTGGATGTCTTGATTACTTAAATAGCGGTAATAAAAAAGGTTGATGCGTGAACATCAACCCTATTTAATCACTAGAAAACTAGAAAACTAGAAAACTAGAAAACTAGAAAACTAGAAAACTAGAAAACTAGAAAACTAGAAAACGTTAATATTGATCTTCAGACCAACCGTCACTGTCAGACATATCTGGCGCGCCCGGTATGGTATTTTCTTCATCGGCCCATTCGCCAAAGTCGATCATTTGGCATTTTTTACTGCAGAAAGGGCGATGAGGGCTTTGCTCTCCCCATTCCACGTCGGTGCCACATTGAGGGCATTTAACTATGGTTATTTTTGTCATAAAGATAGAACCGTAAAACAAAGTGGTTTACTAAAAATAGCGATATTCATTCTGTGTGGACGTTAACTGCATACGGCCAGTTCAAAATGAACATCTTGGCTGCAGGCTTGCCCAGTCTCAAAGTTGATGAACTTGATCGCAAAGCGGTTTTTGTGTCCAGAAATCATCGGATAGACACCATACTCCATGGGAATATGAAGGCGAAGAATATTCGCTTCTTCCGCGTCGCTTTGGAAAAATCCATTGAGTGCGGTTTGAGATCTGAAATGACCCGCTTCTCGGGCCAGTTTTAGCCACAAGTTTAATGCGTCGGAGAGTGGTTTAAGGCTATCCAACCACTGTCGTGCATCTTCGATCTTTCTCTCAAGGGGCAAATTCAACCAATAATGCAGAGCTGGAAGATCAAAACAGCAAGAGCCACCAGGAAGACTAAATCGCTGACGAATTGAACTAAGGAAGCGATCTTCCTTTAATGATTGGCCAAAACGCGGTGCCTGCATAAGAGCGGCGTGGGTACGATCGGCCTCATCAAGTAATGAGCGCAGTGTCGCTTGATCAACCCCTTCGACATTTAACCAACTGCGATAGAGTAGACGCTGTTTCTCAATGTCTTTCGCCAGTTCGCTCTTTAACTGAATTTGTTCAAAAATTTCGATGAGATCGAAGATAGAACGAAAAAAGAGTTGATGCTGGTGCGGCTCTGAAAATGAGGCGGCAGTATGTGCCTGTCTAAGCAGTGATTCGACTCTCAGATAAATGCGAGTCTTTTCATTGAGTGGATGTTCGAAGTTATGCGTGGTCATCTAGCGGGCCTGTCGTCGTCTCTGACTTATTTTCACCGATTTTGCTTGCTCATGGCTAGGTACTTTTGGTGTAAATCTGTGATTTGCTGCAAAAGATCTTGGTCTTTTGACTCATTTTTAATCACATCGTCTGCCAAGGCGAGACGTTCGTGTCTGCTTGCCTGAGCCTTGAGTATGGCACGAACTTGTTGTTCATCAACACCGTCACGATCCATGGTTCGCTGTAATTGTGTTTTTTCTTCAACATCCACGACCAAAACGCGGTCGCACAAAGTCTGTAATTGGTTTTCTACCAACAGCGGTACAACGAGTAAAGCATAAGGGGAGGAGACCTGCGCCAGATCCTCGATCATTTTACGACGGATCATTGGGTGCAGTAGCGCGTTGAGCCATTGTTTTTCTTCGCTATGGGCAAAGATACGCTGACGAAGTTGTCCACGATCGAGTTCGCCTTCATGAGTCAGAATATCAACACCGAAATGGTCAACAATTGCAGTCAGTCCCGCACTTCCAGGGGCGACAACCTGACGAGCAACAATATCTGCGTCGACGATATCGATGGCAAAGTGTTGTTGAAAAAGATTGGCCACCGTCGTTTTTCCGCTGGCGATACCACCGGTCAATCCAATCACTAAAGCCATATCATGCCCCTATAAGATAATTGAGATACCAAGACATCAAGCTATCTCCCCACATCAAGGCGACCCAACCAGCAATGGCCAGATAAGGCCCAAATGGAAAAGCCATCTCAATGCCTTGTTTTTGCAATCTGAGTTGAATGAGACCAAAGATCAACCCGACAATCGAAGAGAGTAAGATGATCATCGGTAGATATTGCCAGCCGAGCCAAGCTCCAAGTGCCGCAAGCAATTTAAAGTCTCCGTAACCCATGCCTTCTTTTCCTGTCAGCAAGCGGAAAAGGTGATAAACGCTCCAAAGGCAGAGATAGCCCGCCATCGCACCGATCACTGAATCTTGCAGAGATACTGGGCTTATCTCAAGTAACGCTAGCGCAATGCCTGCCCACGTTAGCGGCAGTGTCAGCTGATCAGGCAGTAGCATGGTATCTAAGTCGATGAAGGTGGCGGCGATCAATACCAAAGTAAGCCCAATCAGTGCTACGGTAATCGGTGCATAACCGAACTTCCAAGCGACTAGGCCGCACAAAAAGGCGCTCAGCGCTTCAACAAAAGGATAGCGAGCACTGATTTTCGTCTGGCAATGGTGACATTTTCCTCTTAGAGCTAGCCAACTAAAGACAGGAATATTATCTCGAACTCGTATTGGGGTATGGCACGAAGGACAACTTGAACGCGGCGTGCTTAATGTTAGGGTTTCTGTCGGCGGTGATATTTTGTATTCAGGAAAGGACTCTGCACACTCTTGGCGCCACTCCAGTTCCATTATTTTTGGTAGACGGTAGATGACGACGTTAAGAAAGCTGCCTACCAGCAAGCCAAACAGGGAAGCTAAACCAATATAAAGCCAAGGGTAGTACTGTAACGCGTCCATATAATCGTTGTTCTCTTTGTGGTGTGGGCAAAAATAGCTCAAGCAAGCCAATAGCTTGCTTGAGATTACAAAAGGTAAGCAGTGGGGGGTATCTTATCCCAGAACGCTCATTAAATTAAAGATCGGCAGGTACATTGCGGTGACCAATCCGCCGACGACAACGCCTAGAAAGACGATGATCAACGGCTCGAGAATCTTACCGAGGTTGTCGACGGTGTTATCCACCTCAAACTCATAGATGGTGGCAATTTTGTTGAGCATATCGTCCATTTGGCCAGATTCTTCACCAATCATCACCATTTGCAGTACCAATTCTGGGAAAGCAAGGCTGTTACGCATGGCGATGTACATTGGCATTCCGGCTGCGGTGTCACGATAAACATCTTCAATCGCATATTGGTAATGCAGATTGCCTGCGGTTTTACTGGTGGTTTTTAAACTGGTGAGGATCGGGATACCCGCACTGAAGCTGGTGGCTAATGTGCGGCTAAATTTGGCAATCGCTGCTTTGGATAAAACCCCACCAATCACAGGGATCTTTAAACTCAAGCGTGACATTTTTAAGCGAAATGCGGGTGATTTCTTGCTTAGACCGCGAAGTAAATAGATAGCACTGAACAACGTAATAAAAAACCAACTGCTGTAGGCTTGCACAAAATCAGACAGGTCTAAGACTTTTTGCGTAAACCAAGGCAGTTCTGCGCCGAATCCGGTGAACATTTTGCGAAACTCGGGAATAACCTTGGTCAGCATTAAATAAGAGACCCCCAACGCGACCAGCACGACCATGCAGGGATAAATCAATGCCTTGACCACTTTTGCTCGCAACTGCTCGTTTTTTTCCCGATAAAAAGCGAGGCGTTCAAAAACTTGATCAAGATTACCCGATTGTTCACCAGTGGCGACTAAGTCAACATAAATGCCATCGAATTGTGGGCTGGCACTGCGAAGCGCTTTGGATAACGGCGTGCCTGCTTCAACGGCTTTGCTCACACTGGCTAAGATTGATTTCATCTCAGCTTTGCGATGGTTGTCGGCAACCAATTTGAGCGATTGTAGAATAGGAACACCAGTGGTCAGCATGGTGGCGAGTTGGCGGGTAAGCAGTGTGATGTCTTTACCTTTGACTTTATGGCTTAACCTTGTGAAGACTGACACACTGGATTTCTTGATCTTTTTGATCTGGATATGCTGCATTTTCAGCTTATCACGCACCTCAAGCTCGGTAAGCGCCAGCGTGTTGCCGGAGACTTTTTTTCCGGCTCCGTTAATCCCTTTCCATTGATAGTTTTTGATTTGTGAATGGGTTTTAAGCTTCATATCGCTTCCTTCAGTGCGATGAGTATCAAGATAACAAACTATAAAATTTACAAATAGAGGACGCGTTGCAGCTCTTCTAAGCTGGTGATGCCTTGTTTGAGTTTCTCGAGGCCAGAGTCTTTGAGTGTCATCATGCCTTTTTGCCGAGCGAGCATCTCCAAGCTTTGTACCGAGGCGCCTTTCACGATCGCCTCTGCTAGCTGCTCATTAAAAGGCATGACTTCGTATATACCGACACGACCTGAATAACCATGAGTACAATGATGGCAACCCTGTTTATCGGCTTGATAAATCAAGTCGTCAGCTTTTAGGCCGAGTAACTCAAATGTTGCGTTGTATGGATGCGGTTGCTTGCAATGGCTGCATAACCGACGAGCAAGACGCTGAGCGATGATCAAACTCAAGGATGAAGCCAAGTTAAAGCTGGCGATCCCCATGTTAGATAGGCGAACAATGGTTTCGGCAGCGGAGTTGGTATGTAAGGTGGATAGCACAAGGTGGCCGGTTTGGGCTGCTTTGACGGCTATCTCGGCGGTTTCCAAATCTCGAATTTCCCCCACCATGACGATATCCGGGTCTTGACGGAGAAAAGAACGCAATGCTTCTGCAAAACCAAAACCAATTTTGGGTTTCACTTGCACTTGGTTGATTCCCGGGAGGTTAATTTCGACCGGGTCTTCCGCGGTGGAGATATTCACTTCAGGTCGGTTGAGCAAACTCAAGCCCGTGTACAGAGATACGGTTTTGCCGCTTCCTGTTGGACCTGTCATCAAAATCATCCCTTGCGGTTTGCGCAGGGCATCGAGGTAGAGCTGCTTTTGTTGCGGGTTGTAGCCTAACTTATCAATATCCAAGCTGCTACTCGAGCTGTCGAGAAGTCGCAGCACAATTTTTTCACCAAACAGCGTAGGTAAAGTGGAAACGCGCATATCAATCGCGGTTTCTTGGTTAAGGCGTAGCTTAATGCGTCCATCTTGTGGCAGACGCCTTTCTGCAATATCCAGCTTGGAGAGGATTTTGATCCTCGCGGATAAACGGCGGCTTAAATGGCTTGGAGGCTGCTGCACTTCCACCAAAATACCATCGCAACGCAATCGTACGCGGTATTGGTTTTCGTACGGTTCAAAATGAATATCAGATGCGCCTTTGCGCACCGCATCAAGCAGAATTTGGTTGATAAAACGGCTAACGGGGGATTCATCTTGGCTTAAGTCTTCAATGGACTCGATTTCGTCATCAGAAACCTCGACCAAATTCGCCAGCTCATCTTGGTGAATCTCTTTTAAACCAGAGCCTTGGCTCTGTTTGATGCTCTTTCCATAGAGTCTACGAATCGCCGCTTGCAGTTCTTGGCAGTCGGCTAAAACAATCTCCACCTGCACGCCTGTGGCAAAACGGAAATCATCTTCAGCTTGAATATTGGTAGGGTCAGCAACTGCGAGTATTAAACCAGCGTTGCTTTTTTGCAGTGGCAGTGCTTGGTGACGGGTGATCAGCTCACGCAACCCAAGTTGATTACACAGCTCTTGGTAGTCATATTGGTTGAGGTCAGTGCGTGGTAAGCCAAAAATCGCACTTAGCTTTTCGGTTAATTCATCTGGCTGGAAAAATCCCAGTTGCAACAAAGCTTCCGGTGCTGTGACACCAGAAGCTTGGATGGTTTCTCGACACGCTTGTTCTTGCGTTAGGCTAAGTTGGTTGGCCTGACGCAGAATCGTGGCAAGGTTGGATTGCACCGAGTTAACAGCCTTTAGGTTTTAGATCTGTCGCAACATCAGTTGCACATGACCAACCACCAGCAGACGTTCTTGAAAGTGTCACGTGTTTCGATACGATGTCTGGGCTAACCCCTGATGAGTTGAAACTAAATTTAATATCGCCAGCTGCACTAGTAGGGTTTTCGTATGTAATAACTCCGATAGGAGAAGTTGGTATTGCTAGAGCGCCTGAAGTTGATGGGAAAGAACCATTTTCTAGTACATATGTTTCAACGTTGGTTCGGTGACCTGTTATCGAAGCTAGAGCGGTTGCGGCTTCACTTTTAGCAACGTATTTTTGATACTGGGGTACTGCAATTGCTGCGAGCACGCCAATTACCGCCACTACTATCATTAATTCAATCAAGGTAAAGCCTTGTTGTTTATTGGTTTTGTTTAATTTCTTCATCATAATTTCCTTTAATCTATCAAATTCGCTCCGCGAGCTTGTGGCTAGATTATGCAAGGAGTAGATGAGTGAAAATCACACCAAGAGCATCACTCGAGTGATTTAAAATTCTTTGCGCTTTATTTACATCTGGTTACTTACAAGATGCGATGCTGACCCAAAATTTCGTAGCTCAAATAAAAACGGGAGCCTGAGGCTCCCGTTTTGTGATCTAGTCGATATCTATTTGAAACGCATCGATAAATCCATCGCTTTTACATGTTTGGTCAGGGCGCCAACCGAAATGTAATCCACGCCGGTTTCCGCATATTCTGCAATGGTCTCTAATGTCACGTTGCCTGAGTTTTCCAGTGCTGCGCGGCCTGCGTTAATGGCCACCGCTTGGCGCATCATCTCGGTGGTGAAGTTGTCGAGCATAATGATGTCTGCGCCCGCGTGAATGGCTTCACGCAGTTCATCGAGATTCTCGGTTTCTACTTCCACGGGCTTTCCCGGTTGCAGCTCTTTTGCTTTGGTGATCGCTTGAGTGATGCCACCGCAGGCAATGATGTGGTTTTCTTTGATCAGGTAAGCGTCAAACACGCCAATTCGGTGGTTGTAGCCGCCGCCACAGGCCACGGCGTATTTTAGCGCGCTGCGTAGGCCAGGGATGGTTTTGCGCGTATCTAATAAGCGACACTCGGTATGGGCAATTTTCGCGGCGTATTGTGCGGTGATGGTCGCGCAACCAGAAAGGGTTTGGATAAAGTTCATCGCGTTACGCTCGCCCGTCAGCAAATCACGGGCTGGGCCTGTGAGTGTGCAAAGCGTTTGATTCGGTTCGACTTTGTCGCCATCTTTGACGTGCCACTCAATGGTCACTTTGCCACCGAGCTGTTTGAACACTTCATCCGCCCATGCTTGGCCGCAAAATACGCCGTGTTCGCGAGTGATGATAGTGGCGGTATTCATCGCCTCTGCTGGGATAAGCGCGGCAGTCACATCATTGTCAGCGTTTAGCGAACCGCCCAAGTCTTCTTTAAGCGTATCGGCAACCGCTCGGGTGATTTCGATAGGAAGTTGTTGCTTCAAATATTCAAGGCGTTCTTGGCTGTTATGTGTGTTCTTCATCGCAAATCTTATCTTGAAAGGGGAATGGCAACGAATGATACTCTGCGTAGGTAATAATTTCAGCAGTTAATTGACAAACCCATGGAGATGATATGCAAGCGGTGATCACGCAAGGATGGTTGGAGGGGGTTAAACGAGTTTCGTCACCGTTTTTTGATGCGAGGCCTCAAGGAGCACCGATCTCTTTGCTGGTGGTGCACAATATTAGCCTGCCGCCGGGGCAGTTTGGTGGCCGCTATATAGAGGACTTTTTTCAAGGCCAGCTGGACCCAAGCGAGCATCCTTTTTTCCAAGTGATTCATCAGATGCGCGTCTCGGCTCACTGCTTGATTAAAAGAGATGGGGAAGTGGTGCAGTTTGTCTCCTTTGATGATCGCGCTTGGCATGCGGGTGCATCCAGTTTTGCCGGGGTTGAACGTTGTAATGACTATTCGATAGGTATTGAGCTTGAGGGCAGTGATTTTGTCGCTTATACCGAAGCGCAATATCAAGCGTTAAGCGAGCTCACCAAAACCTTGATGCGCCAATATCCGTACATCACCCTCCCTCGCATTACTGGCCACCAATACATTGCACCGCTGAGAAAAACCGATCCCGGTTTAAGTTTTGACTGGCGTTATTATCGCACTTTACTTTCTCAAGATGGAGCGGTTGCAAAAATGTAAACCCATCGCAAGGTTGTCACAAAAAGGTAAGCATCATGGCTTACCTTTTTTTATATCGAAAATTATTTCGTCTTGTTAAAAGTTAACTACGTTTAATCATGGGGTAAGCGACTTGAGGGGCAAATGAGGCAAAATATTTTGTCTTTTTTTGTTTTTCTTTAACCGTTTTGCTAGCACGCCCTTTCCCCATCTGTTTACTATTTGTAATTGGTAAGACCAATTCTATTGCCGTTTTAATGAGCGAATGTTAGCAAAGTGTTGAAGCGTGAGCTGTTCTATGATTTAGGTCAATTTTTGGCTGGACAGTTGCGTTTTAATTATGTTAATTTCTGCACCAACTTAGAATTGGTATTACCAATTAACAGCAAAGAGAAAAAGAATAATAAATATGGCTTATCAAAGGATTCGTCAGCCGAAACTTTCTGATGTGATTGAACAAGAGTTGGAAAGATTGATCGTCGAGGGAATATTGGCACCGGGGCAACAATTGCCTCCAGAGCGCGAACTGGCCAAACAGTTCGAGGTGTCTCGTCCTTCTGTACGTGAAGCGATTCAACGCTTGGAAGCCAAACGTCTGCTTACTCGTCGTCAAGGCGGTGGCACGTTTGTCAGTGAGAACATTTGGAAAAGTTTCTCTGATCCTCTGCTAAATTTATTATCCAGCCACTCTGAAACACAGCTTGATTTACTTGAATCGCGCCATGCGATGGAAGGTATTTCTGCGTATTTCGCTGCATTGCGTGGTACCGAGCAAGACTTTGCCCGTATTCAGGCCTGCCTGGAAAAGATTAGCGCGGAGCAGACAAAACAGAATGTAGAAGCGGAAGCGGCCGCTGTGATGGCATTTTTGGTTGCATTAACTGAAGCCTCGCACAACGTCGTGCTGCTGCATATTGTTCGTAGTCTCTCTCCGTTGCTCGAGCAAAATGTCTTACAGAATCTGAAATTGCTGCACCGCCGCGCTGAAGTGGTGGAAAAAGTCAGTAAACATCGGGCTAATATTGTGGATGCGATTGTTTCTGGTCAGCCAGAAAAGGCGCGTGAAATGTCCCATTCGCATTTAGCGTACATCGAAGAAACATTGTTGGATTTGACTCGTGAAGAGTCACGTAGAGAACGCTCTTTGCGTCGAATTCAACGAGGTAATGAGTCTTAATCGGACTCATTGCAAGTTTAACGTAGATCCAACCAACAGAAGGATAGATCGCCATGTCTGATATGAAGCATGACGTAGACGCACTTGAAACTCAAGAATGGTTACAAGCACTTGAGTCAGTAGTTCGTGAAGAAGGTGTAGAACGTGCACAGTACCTACTAGAGCAAGTTCTAGACAAAGCTCGCCTAGATGGCGTTGATATGCCGACTGGCATCACAACCAACTACATCAACACTATTCCAGCGAACCAAGAACCAGCTTACCCTGGTGATACTACGCTTGAGCGTCGTATCCGTTCCATCATCCGTTGGAACGCAATCATGATCGTTCTACGTGCTTCTAAGAAAGACCTAGAGCTAGGCGGCCACATGGCGTCTTTCCAGTCTTCTGCAGCATTCTACGAAACCTGTTTCAACCACTTCTTCCGTGCACCAAACGAGAAAGATGGTGGCGATTTGGTTTACTACCAAGGCCATATTTCTCCAGGGATCTACGCACGTGCTTTTGTTGAAGGTCGTCTAACTGCTGAGCAACTAGACAACTTCCGTCAAGAAGTGGACGGCAAAGGTATTCCATCATACCCACACCCTAAACTAATGCCTGAGTTCTGGCAGTTCCCAACCGTATCTATGGGTCTTGGTCCGATTTCTGCGATCTACCAAGCGCGCTTCCTGAAGTACCTTGAAGGCCGTGGTATGAAAGATACCTCTGAGCAGCGTGTATACGCGTTCCTAGGTGACGGTGAGATGGATGAGCCAGAATCACGTGGTGCAATCTCTTTTGCTGCGCGTGAAAAACTAGACAACCTATGTTTCCTAATCAACTGTAACCTGCAGCGTCTCGATGGTCCTGTAATGGGTAACGGTAAGATCATTCAAGAACTTGAAGGTCTGTTCAAAGGTGCTGGTTGGAACGTAGTGAAGGTTATCTGGGGTAACAACTGGGATTCACTACTAGCAAAAGACACCACGGGTAAGCTTCTTCAACTGATGAACGAAACCATCGATGGTGACTACCAAACATTCAAATCGAAAGATGGCGCGTACGTACGTGAGCACTTCTTTGGTAAGTACCCTGAAACTGCAGCGCTCGTTGCAGACATGACTGACGACGAAATCTTCGCACTTAAGCGTGGTGGTCACGAGTCTTCTAAACTGTACGCTGCATTCAAAAATGCACAAGACACCAAAGGTCGTCCAACGGTTATCCTAGCGAAAACTGTTAAAGGTTACGGCATGGGTGAAGCGGCAGAAGGTAAGAACATCGCGCACCAAGTTAAGAAGATGGATATGACTCACGTTCTACATCTACGTGATCGCCTAGGTCTTCAAGACATCCTAACGGACGAAGCGGTGAAAGAACTTCCATACCTAACTTTGGAAGAAGGTTCGAAAGAATACGAGTACCTACACGCTCGTCGTAAAGCGCTGAAAGGTTACACGCCACAGCGTCTACCTAACTTTACCCAAGAGCTTGTGATTCCAGCGGTTGAGGAGTTCCAACCTCTGCTAGAAGAGCAGAAGCGTGACATCTCTACAACCATGGCGTTTGTGCGTACTCTAAACGTACTGCTTAAAGATAAGAACATCGGTAAGAACATTGTTCCTATCATTGCTGATGAAGCGCGTACATTCGGTATGGAAGGTCTGTTCCGTCAAATCGGTATTTACAACCCGCACGGCCAGAACTACACACCACAAGACCGTGACATCGTTTCTTACTACAAAGAAGCAACGTCAGGTCAGGTACTGCAAGAAGGTATCAACGAGCTAGGTGCTATGTCTTCATGGGTTGCTGCGGCAACGTCATACTCGACAAATGACCTACCAATGATCCCGTTCTACATCTACTACTCTATGTTCGGTTTCCAACGTGTTGGCGACATGGCATGGATGGCGGGTGACCAACAAGCTCGTGGTTTCCTACTGGGTGCAACTGCAGGTCGTACAACGCTAAACGGTGAAGGTCTGCAGCACGAAGACGGCCACTCACACATCATGGCAGGTACTGTACCGAACTGTATCTCTTACGACCCAACATTCGCTTACGAAGTTGCGGTTATCCTACAAGACGGTATCCGTCGTATGTATGGTGATCAAGAGAATGTGTTCTACTACCTAACTCTGATGAACGAGAACTACGCAATGCCAGCAATGCCAGAAGGCGCTGAAGAAGGCATTCGTAAGGGTATCTACAAGCTAGAAACTTACACGGGTTCGAAAGGTAAAGTTCAGCTAATGAGCTCTGGTACTATCATGAACGAAGTGCGTAAAGCGGCTCAAATCCTAAGCGATGAGTACGGTATTGCGTCAGACGTTTACTCTGTAACGTCGTTCAATGAAGTGACTCGTGATGGTCAAGCGTGTGAGCGTTACAACATGCTTCACCCAGAAGCAGAAGCGCAAGTACCTTATATCCAAACAGTAATGGGTACTGAGCCTGCAATCGCTGCGACTGACTACATGAAGAACTACGCAGAGCAGGTTCGTGCATTCATTCCTGCTGAGTCTTACAAAGTGCTGGGTACTGACGGCTTTGGTCGTTCAGACAGCCGTGAAAACCTACGTCGTCACTTCGAAGTGAACGCAGGTTACGTCGTGGTTGCAGCGCTAACTGAACTGGCGAAACGTGGTGACGTTGAGAAATCTGTGATTGCAGAAGCAATTAAGAAGTTCGACATCGACACTGAAAAAACTAACCCGCTATACGCTTAATTGAAGGTAGGAAAGAATAATGGCAATCGAAATTAATGTACCTGATATCGGTGCGGATGAGGTTGAAGTTACTGAGATTCTTGTAAGCGTTGGCGACAAGGTTGAAGAAGAGCAGTCTCTCATTACTGTAGAAGGCGACAAGGCTTCTATGGAAGTACCTGCTTCTCAAGCGGGTATCGTAAAAGAAATCAAAGTTGTTGCTGGCGATAAAGTAACAACGGGTTCACTTATCATGATCTTCGAAGCAGAAGCGGGCGCAGCTGCGCCTGCTCCAGCGGCAGAAGCAGCTCCAGTAGCTGCACCTGCAGCAGCAAGTGAACTGAAAGAAGTTTGTGTACCGGATATCGGTGGCGACGAAGTAGAAGTGACTGAAATCCTAGTTGCTGTTGGCGATTCAATCGCTGAAGAGCAATCTCTACTGACAGTAGAAGGTGACAAAGCTTCGATGGAAGTACCAGCCCCATTCGCTGGTACGCTAAAGGAAATCAAAGTAGCAGCAGGCGATAAAGTATCGACGGGTTCACTGGTAATGATCTTTGAAGTGGCCGGTTCAGGCGCAGCAGCACCTGCACCCGTTGCAGCGGCAGCTCCGGCAGCGGCACCAGCAGCATCTGGCGCCGGAACGCCGGAACGTAAAGAAGTTAACGTTCCAGATATCGGTGGCGATGAAGTAGAAGTCACTGAAATCATGGTAGCGGTTGGCGATACAGTAACTGAAGAGCAATCTCTGATTACTGTTGAAGGTGACAAAGCTTCTATGGAAGTCCCTGCGCCATTCGCTGGTACGGTTAAAGAAATCAAAGTGGCAGCTGGCGATAAAGTATCAACTGGCTCATTGATCATGGTGTTCGAAGTCGCCGGTGCAGCTCCTGCGCCAGCAGCACCAGCTCAAGCAGCGGCTCCTGCGGCAGCTCCAGCAGCAAAACCAGCAGCAGCTCCGGCAGCAACTGAGTTTGAAGAGAACAACGACTACGCTCACGCTTCACCTGTTGTTCGTCGCCTAGCGCGCGAATTCGGTGTAAACCTAGCGAAAGTAAAAGGTTCTGGTCGTAAGAGCCGTATCCTGAAAGAAGACGTTCAAGCTTACGTGAAAGACGCACTTAAGCGTCTTGAGTCTGGTGCCGTTGCAGCGGCTTCTGGTAAAGGCGATGGCGCAGCGCTTGGTCTACTACCATGGCCAAAAGTCGACTTCAGCAAGTTCGGTGAAACAGAAGTTCAGCCACTATCTCGCATTAAGAAGATCTCGGGTGCAAACCTACATCGTAACTGGGTAATGATCCCTCACGTTACACAGTGGGATAACGCGGATATCACTGAGCTAGAAAACTTCCGTAAAGAGCAAAACGCGATTGAAGCGAAGAAAGACTCGGGCATGAAGATCACTCCACTAGTGTTCATCATGAAAGCGGCAGCGAAAGCACTAGAAGCATTCCCAGCGTTCAACTCTTCGCTATCAGACGACGGTGAAAGCTTGATTCTGAAGAAATACGTGAACATCGGTATTGCGGTAGATACGCCAAACGGCCTAGTGGTTCCTGTCTTTAAAGATGTGAACAAGAAAGGTATCTACGAGCTATCTGAAGAACTGATGGTGGTTTCTAAGAAAGCACGTGCTGGTAAGCTGACTGCAGCGGACATGCAAGGTGGCTGTTTCACGATTTCAAGCCTAGGTGGTATCGGTGGTACTGCGTTTACACCAATCGTAAACGCGCCAGAAGTGGGTATCCTTGGTGTATCTAAGTCTGAGATCAAGCCTGTTTGGAATGGTAAAGAGTTCGCTCCTCGCCTACAACTGCCGCTATCTCTGTCATACGACCACCGTGTGATTGATGGTGCGGAAGGTGCGCGCTTCATTACTTACCTAAACGAGTGCCTATCTGACATTCGTCGTTTGGTTCTGTAATCGACGTGAATATTGAGAGGCGGCCTAACAGCCGCCTCTGTTAATAGAATTATCGGACAATTGGATGACAAGCGAGCACGCGTGTGTTTTTTGTCCATCGAATTGTCGTCTGGCTCACAGGCTAAATTGATTTACTTTTCACACCATTAACATCTCTGTAAACTGTTGGCGGTCTGAAAATGTTTAAAACAAACC
The DNA here is from genome assembly GCF_002265885.1 of Vibrio sp. 03_296. Classification (NCBI taxonomy): domain Bacteria; kingdom Pseudomonadati; phylum Pseudomonadota; class Gammaproteobacteria; order Vibrionales; family Vibrionaceae; genus Vibrio; species Vibrio sp. 03_296. Next base: position 86,363 of record NZ_NPKW01000130.1, on the reverse strand, counting down.
ACTCTTAAACAAAAATCAAAACTCACTCAGCCTGTTAGGGATAATGACTACAAGAGGTCAAAATGAGCAAAGAAATTAAAGCCCAGGTGGTAGTACTTGGTGCCGGTCCTGCTGGTTACTCCGCTGCATTCCGTTGTGCAGACTTAGGTCTGGACACAGTTCTTATTGAACGTTACAACACTCTTGGTGGTGTGTGTCTGAACGTGGGTTGTATCCCATCGAAAGCACTGCTTCACGTTGCGAAAGTGATCGAAGAAGCAAAAGCGCTTGCTGAGCACGGCATCGTATTTGGCGAGCCTCAAACAGACATCGACAAAATTCGTCTTTGGAAAGAAAAAGTTATCAACCAGTTGACTGGCGGTCTTGGCGGTATGGCGAAGATGCGTAAAGTGAACGTGGTGAATGGCTTTGGTAAATTCACTGGCCCTAACACGATTGAAGTAGAAGGTGAAGACGGTAAAACCGTGGTTAACTTCGACAACGCGATCGTCGCTGCAGGTTCTCGCCCAATCAAACTGCCATTTATCCCACATGAAGACCCACGTATTTGGGACTCAACGGATGCGCTTGAACTGAAAGAAGTTCCTGGAAAGCTGCTGATCATGGGTGGTGGTATCATCGGCCTAGAAATGGGTACCGTTTACCACTCGCTAGGTTCACAGATCGACGTTGTGGAAATGTTCGATCAAGTGATTCCTGCGGCAGATAAAGATATCGTGAAGGTTTACACCAAGCGTATCAGCAAGAAATTTAACCTAATGCTGGAAACGAAAGTAACGGCAGTTGAAGCGAAAGAAGATGGTATCTACGTTTCAATGGAAGGCAAAAAAGCACCAGCAGAAGCTGAGCGCTACGATGCGGTTCTTGTGGCTATCGGTCGTGTACCAAATGGCAAACTGATCGACGGTGAAAAAGCGGGTCTTGAAATCGACGAGCGCGGCTTCATCAACGTTGACAAGCAAATGCGTACTAACGTTCCTCACATCTTTGCTATCGGTGACATCGTTGGTCAACCAATGCTTGCGCACAAAGGTGTGCATGAAGGTCACGTGGCTGCAGAAGTTATCTCTGGTAAGAAGCACTACTTCGATCCTAAAGTTATTCCTTCAATTGCTTACACTGAGCCAGAAGTGGCGTGGGTTGGTAAGACAGAGAAAGAAGCGAAAGCAGAAGGCATCAACTACGAAGTGGCGACTTTCCCATGGGCAGCGTCTGGCCGTGCTATCGCGTCTGACTGCGCGGACGGCATGACTAAGCTGATCTTCGATAAAGAAACGCATCGCGTTATCGGTGGTGCTATCGTTGGTACCAACGGTGGTGAACTGCTGGGTGAAATCGGCCTTGCTATCGAGATGGGTTGTGATGCTGAAGATATCGCACTGACAATCCACGCTCACCCAACGCTACACGAATCTGTTGGTCTAGCGGCGGAAGTGTTTGAAGGTACGATCACTGACCTACCAAACGCGAAAGCGAAGAAGAAAAAATAATCTTCTTAGCGAATAGTCAAAATAAAACCGCTGAATCATCAGCGGTTTTTTATTTCCTCAAAAATGGCCCCACGTTTTACTCGGCATAAAAAAGGTTGGCCGTGGCCAACCTTTATATGAGGTTACTGGTGCTATTCGTGTTCGCGTTTATAGATGCATAGCATGTCTAAGTAGCTGCTGACCAGTTTGCTCAGCTCTGCAGTATTGTTGGTGCGGTTTGCTTGAACAAACAGCGAGTAACAAATGCCGTGGAACAGGTTTGCCAAATCTTCTGGGTTGTGTTGATCACACACTTCACCGCGTTCAATGGCTTTGATGAACATGTTTTGTACCAGCAACTGATTAGTACGGTTGGTGGTGACAAACAGAGGCCAAACTTCGTCACGCGTTGACGCACTCCACTCGAACCAAACTTTCAACCAGTGATTGTCTTGCACCACAAGCTCAATCATTGCGTTGGTGATGTTGGCGATGTTTTCTTTAGCGTGAAGATCCAAATCGATGTTGTCAGATAGGAAATTAGAAAACTGACGAACGACATGATTAAGCACTTCGTCTACAAGATCTTCGCGAGTTGGGAAGTAGTTGAAGACGGTCGCCACAGAAACTTGCGCAATTTCAGCGATGTCTGCGTGACCACCGCGGCCAATGCCACGACGAGCAAACACTTCCAGTGCAATTTCCATGAGCTGCTGTTTACGTTTTAGCGGAGATAAGCGAGTTCGCGGTCTCTTTGCGATTGAGTCCATAGGTTGTTTCCTTACCAATGAGTTGTTTTTATATAAAATGGAACGGCTTAGCTGTTCCTATTGATTGTTTTAATAATTGCTTTTAGCTCCATGAGTGTAATGGTGCATATGCATTGGGTCAATAACTTATGGTGAATAAATGAACAGTAATGTCAATATTGATATCTATCTTGAGCAACTTTTATTTAAATTGGCATCGAGATCTCGTTTATTGATGTGATAGTAAATAGCGTATTGCACTGGCACAACTTCTTCCTTTGGGGGTTAAAGATTGCTTTGCGGAGTGTTACACTACGCGAGAATTTCAGGTGAACGTTTGCGTATTGACCTAAGCGACACTTTGCTCGGGTACGAAACTCACCATTAGCAACGATAAAACATTGAGTACAGTATGAAACATACAGTAGAAGTTATGATTTCTGAGCAGACCGTTCAGGAACGAGTTCGTGAATTAGGTAAACAGATTACTGCGCATTACCAAGGCAGTGAAGATCTTGTGCTAGTCGGCTTGCTACGTGGTTCGTTTGTTTTTATGGCGGATCTTGCTCGTGCCATTGAACTAACGCACCAAGTCGATTTTATGACGGCTTCTAGCTACGGTAATACAATGGAAAGCTCGCGTGACGTTCGCATTCTGAAAGATCTCGATGATGACATCAAAGGCAAGGATGTCTTGATCGTCGAAGACATTATCGACACAGGTAATACTCTGAACAAGATTAAAGAGATTCTGTCTTTAAGAGAACCTAAGTCTATCGAAATTTGTACCTTATTAGACAAGCCTTCACGTCGCGAAGTGCCTGTTCCAGTGAAGTGGATTGGTTTTGAGATCCCTGATGAGTTTGTTGTGGGTGTTGGTATCGACTACGCACAAAAATATCGTCATCTGCCTTTCATTGGTAAAGTGGTTCCACAAGAATAAGTGGGCAAAGGTTGAGATAAATAATGGCCCGCTGATACAGCGGGCCATTGCATTTTTATCTCTAGAACACGGATTGTGTCGGCGATCTGACGATGGCGCTATTCGTGGAACTTCATCACATCGCTATTGAGGATTTTTGCCATCGCAGCCTGATAGTTGACTTCGAGTGACTCGCGGCTGTAGCAACGTACGCCAATGTCTTGCAGGCGGCCATCACCAATACCATACACCACACCGTGAATTTCCACTTCTTGTCCACGCTCCCAAGCGCTTTCCATAATAGTCGAATTGCCCAAGTTGTAGACCTGCTCTGCGACGTTAATTTCACACAGTTTGTCGCCCCATTTTTCTTTTGGTAGTTCACCTAACCAATTGCGATGTTTGAGGTAGAGATCGCGGATGTGCAGTAGCCAGTTATTGATCAAACCAAGGCGCGGATTTTCAATCGCAGCGTTCACCCCTCCACAGCCGTAATGACCACAGATGATGATGTGTTTAACTTTCAACACGTCGACGGCGTATTGCACAACCGAAAGGCAATTTAAATCGGTATGGATCACTTGGTTGGCCACATTACGGTGAACAAATAGTTCACCCGAATAAAGCCCAGTCAAGCGTTCTGCGGGAACGCGACTGTCGGAACACCCAATCCAGAGAAAGCCGGGGTTTTGCCCTTCTTCTAACTTGGAAAAATACTCCGGTTGATGCGATTTGATCTCTTCGGACCATTTTGAGTTGTTTTCAAATAATTGCTTGATTTCCGGCATGTTGCGTCTTACTTCCCTAAAAATTCTTGCATCACTATACACAATGTTACAATTTACCGCCCGAAATAAATTGGCAGAAAAGTACTCATCTGACTAGTTATGGCATAAAAAAATCATAAACTTAGCCGTTAACCAAACCGTAAGTTATATGGTGTAACTTATGAGATCTAATTAACACTTAACGAAATAGGTTAACTTTTGCTAAAGTTGCGCGATTTATGTTTTTTACAGGGAGCTGAGTGATGTTTGGAGATCGTTTTAACGATATCAATCTGAAAGGGGATCTGTTTGGTGGGGTCACCACAGCCATTATTTCTCTGCCACTGGCATTAGCATTTGGTGTGGCCTCTGGAGCTGGGGCTGAAGCCGGTTTGTGGGGAGCGATTTTAGTCGGTTTATTTGCGGCGTTATTTGGTGGTTCATCAACCCTCATTTCTGAACCGACCGGGCCAATGACGGTGATCATGACCGCTGTGTTGACCAGCATGGTGGCGAAATACCCAGAATCTGGTATTGCCATCAGTTTTACCATTGTCATGATGGCTGGTGCTTTTCAGGTACTGATCGGCACATTGAAGTTAGGCAAATACATTACCCTAATGCCGTATAGTGTGGTGTCGGGGTTTATGTCTGGCATCGGCGTGATACTGATCATTTTGCAACTGTCCCCGCTACTTGGGCATGCAGCGCCAGCTGGTGGGGTTCTTGGCACACTGTCTGCGTTGCCTGAGACGATTTCCAACATGAAGTTTAGTGAATTTTTCCTTGGCTTGCTGACGTTGGGCATTCTGTTCTTTTTCCCAAAGCAGTACCGCAAATATGTCCCTGCGCAATTGGTCGCCTTAGTGGCGGTCACGTTGCTTTCTGTCATCGTCTTTGATTTTGATGATGTGCGCCGGATTGGCGAAATTCCAACAGGTCTGCCTTCTCTTGTTGTGCCTGTGATTAATGGCGAAATCTTCACCGCGATGGTGATTGATGCTTTGGTGCTGGGCACGCTCGGTTGTATTGATACTTTACTGACGGCCGTGATTGGCGATTCTTTGACGCGTAAAGAGCATGATTCAGATAAAGAGCTACGCGGGCAAGGTTTGGCGAACATGATCTCGGGTCTGTTTGGTGCATTGCCTGGTGCGGGCGCGACCATGGGGACAGTGACCAATATCCAGGTGGGGGCGCGATCGCCGTTATCAGGCGTGATTCGCGCCTTGATTCTGGCGCTGGTTGTATTGGTAGCGAGCGGATTGACGGAACCTATCCCAATGGCAGTGCTGGCGGGGATTGCGGTGTACGTCGGTTTCGGCATTTTGGACTGGAGCTTTATTCAACGCGCGCACCGAGTGAGCGTGCAAGGCATGGCGATCATGTATGGCGTGATGCTGCTGACGGTGTTTGTCGATCTGATTGTGGCGGTGGGTCTAGGTGTCTTCATTTCCAATATCCTTATTATCGAGCGCCTCAGTCGCGTGCAAGCCAAGCAAGTGAAAGCAATCAGTGACGCGGATGAAAACGATGTGCCACTGACAGACAGTGAGCGTGGCTTGCTTGATCGTGCCAATGGCAAAGTGCTGTTTTTTTACCTCTCTGGCCCGATGATTTTCAGTGTCTCGAAAGCGATCTCGCGTCAGCACAGCAGCATTGCCGATTACGAAGCGATGATTCTTGATCTGACCGACGTGCCGATGATTGATGTCACCGTTGGCCTCGCATTAGAAAACGCCATTAAAGATGCGCAAGAAGCTCAGTGCGATGTCTACTTACTCTGCCCGAATGAGCGAGTTCGTGAGCAGCTTGAAAAGTTCCATGTACTGGATTTGGTGCCGGATGAAAATACCTTTAAATTCCGCTATGAAGCACTCAACGCTGCGGTGAATAAAGTTGAGCAAGATGAGCACCAAGGCGCGTTTGTTTAAACGTTTAAAGAGGGTGAATGAGTCGCAGAAAAACGCAGAGGTCTTCCTCTGCGTTTTTATTATCCGTGCGGGCAGTTTTTTATGATTAATTGCTAATGTAGGGTTGAAAAATCGCCACTCAAGCGTCATTTGATAGGCATCATAGAGAAAAAGAGCAATACAACATTATGTATGCATTACAAATTGAGCAGCTACGAAAAACGTATGCTGGAGGCTTCGAGGCGCTAAAAGGCATCAGTTTAGGCGTGCAAGAAGGGGATTTTTATGCGCTGCTGGGGCCAAATGGCGCGGGGAAATCCACCACAATAGGCGTGATTTCTTCTCTGGTGAACAAAACATCGGGCAACGTCAAAGTCTTTGGTTACGACATTGATCGCGATTTGGAGTTGGCAAAGCAACATCTTGGCTTGGTGCCACAGGAGTTCAACTTCAATCAGTTTGAAACCGTAGAGCAGATCGTGTTGCAGCAGGCTGGTTATTACGGTGTGCCACGTGAACTCGCCAAGCAACGAGCAGAGAAGTATCTGACCAAACTCGATTTGTGGGAAAAACGCAAAGAGCGAGCAAGAAATCTTTCTGGTGGGATGAAGCGTCGTCTGATGATCGCTCGTGCTCTGATGCATGAACCTAAGCTGCTGATTTTAGATGAGCCAACGGCGGGTGTTGATATCGAGCTGCGTCGTTCAATGTGGGAGTTTCTCAAAGAGATCAATCAAAAGCAGGGCATTACCATCATTTTGACCACCCACTATTTGGAAGAGGCTGAAATGCTGTGCCGCAATATCGGCATCATCAACCGAGGTGAGTTAATTGAAAATACCACGATGAAGTCGTTGCTGGCTAAGTTAGATGTGGAAACATTCATTTTAGATCTTGCCCCGAATTCGCCGATTCCTTGTTTGGAAGGAGTGGTGTCATCTCGTGTTGAAAATGACTCTTTAGAGATCGAAGTGGAGAAAAGCCAGCCGTTAAACCATGTGTTCAGTCAGTTGAGTGAGCAGGGGGTAATGGTCATGTCGATGCGTAATAAAGCCAATCGCTTAGAAGAGCTGTTTGTGAACATCGTGCGTGAACAGGCGAAGGAGAAATAATATGTATCGTCTTTATTGGACTGCTTTTTGTAGCCTGTTAACCAAAGAGATCAACCGCTTTACTCGGATTTGGGTCCAAACCTTGGTGCCGCCAGCCATTACCATGACGCTGTATTTTATTATTTTTGGTAATTTGATTGGCTCTCGCATTGGCCAAATGAACGGTTTCAGTTACATGGAATATATCGTACCCGGTTTGATCATGATGTCGGTGATCACCAACTCCTATTCCAACGTTGCTTCATCATTCTTTAGTGCCAAATTTCAGCGCAACATCGAAGAGTTGTTAGTGGCACCTGTGCCGAATTACGTGATTATTTTTGGTTTTGTCATGGGCGGTGTCGCTCGTGGTTTGCTGGTGGGTGCCATGGTTACCATGGTCTCTTTGCTGTTCGTTGATTTGCAAGTTGAGCATTGGGGAATCATCATTGCGACGGTCTTTTTGACGTCAGTGGTCTTTTCATTAGGTGGTTTGATCAACGCAGTTTTTGCCCGAACGTTTGACGATATTTCAATTATCCCCACGTTTGTGCTTACGCCATTGACCTATCTTGGCGGTGTTTTCTACTCCATTCAGTTATTGCCTGAGTTTTGGCAAGGTGTGTCGCAAATCAACCCGATTGTTTATATGGTTAACGCGTTTCGTTATGGTTTCTTGGGCGTTTCTGATGTGGGGATCGCCACATCGTTTACAGTGCTAAGTGCGTTTGTTGTCTTACTTTATGGCGTAGCGCACTACTTAGTGACACGTGGTATCGGTTTGCGTTCTTAACGAAAACTCATGTTCAGTTCACAGATAACAAAAAGGGATTGCCAATGGCAATCCCTTTATTCTTTGTGCGGGAAGTGTTTAGGTCAGTGATGACACATCAGTGACTGTTTTCACTTTCTGATTCGGTGCTGTCGACTTCTTCTTTGCTGTCTTTCACTAATTCCACAACTTGATTGTCGATCAGGCGAGCTTTGCCCAAGAAAGCGGACATCAGAATAACGGCTTGCGTGCTCTCCGCGTTTACCGCTTGTAGAGTGCGTGCATCACGAATGAAAATTTCATCCGGGTGTAAGCCTGCGGCGCGCAATTGATCGCTGGCGTCTTCAATGATAGAAGCAAAGTCATCACGGCCACCACGGATAGCGCTGCTGATCCAACGCATGGTGCGAGCCAAGACTGGCGCACGTTGGCGCTCATCAATGGTCAACAAGCCATTGCGAGAACTCATGGCAAGGCCATCCATCTCACGCACGGTAGGCACACCAATAATCTCAATGTCCATTGCTAAATCGGTGGTCATTTTGCGAATGATAGCGAGCTGTTGGAAATCTTTTTCACCAAAGCAAGCCACGTCTGGCTGAACAATGTTAAACAGCTTGGTCACCACTGTCGCGACACCGCGGAAATGGCCTGGACGCGATGCCCCCTCCAGCATGGTTGATAAGCCAGGGACTTCAACGAGAGTCTGCTTATCCAAGCCTTCTGGATAGATCATTTCTGGCGTTGGCGTAAAGACCAGTTCAACTGCTTCACCGTTGAGTTTGCTGAGATCATCTTCCAACGTTCTTGGATAATTATTTAAATCGTCAGCGCGATCAAACTGCATTGGGTTAACAAAAATACTGACAACCACGATATCGGCGTGCTCACGAGCTTTACGCACTAGCGTCAAGTGGCCTTCATGCAAATTGCCCATGGTTGGAACAAAAGCAATTCGACGTCCTTCGCGTTTGAACGTTTTGATCTGTTCACGAAGGGCTGAAATTTCGGCAAAGGTTTGCATTTACATTATCCTCTAAGCAATGGTGTGCGCTTCATCAGGGAAGGTGCCTGCTTGTACTTGTTCCATGTACAGCGCCACGGCTTTGCGCATATCTCCTGTTTCTGCCAGGAAATTTTTCGAGAATTTTGGCATGTAATTGGCTGAAATACCAAACATATCGTGCATCACGAGGATTTGGCCATCAGTGACATTTCCAGCGCCAATACCAATCACAGGTACATCCAGTACTTGAGTAATTCGCGCTGCTAGCTCAGCAGGTACACACTCAAGTAGGACGATTTGTGCACCTGCCGCTTGCAACGCTAGTGCATCTTTGACCATGCGATCGGCTTTTTCCTGATCGCGGCCTTGCACTTTGTAACCACCAAAAATATTAACGGATTGTGGTGTTAAACCGAGGTGGGCACACACTGGAACCGCACGCTCTGTAAGCATTTTTACCGTATCAACCAGCCAATCGCCACCTTCGATTTTGACCATGTTGGCGCCCGCTCGCATTAATTGCGCCGCGTTTTCACAGGCTTGCTCTGGTGTGGCGTAACTCATAAATGGCATATCCGCCATCAATAGACAATTTGGGCTACCCGTACGAACACAGCGTGTGTGGTAAGCAATGTCTTCAACAGTCACTGGAAGCGTGTCATTTTTGCCTTGCAACACCATACCAAGAGAGTCGCCGACCAGTAATACTGGCATTTCTTGGCTCTCAAAAAGTTGCGCAAAACTTGCATCGTATGCTGTTGAAGTCGCAAATTTACGACCTTCCTGCTTCCACTTAATCAGGTCATTAATGGTGATTTTTTTCATGATTTTTCCTTACCAGGATTTGGCTATGAATGCCAAATGCCGAGGCCATTCTTATCCACTATTGTGAGAAGTTGAGATAGCTCGGTCCCATCAGGGAGGGTTAAATTTGGTGCGATTTCAGCGAGCGGGTAGAGCACGAACTCGCGCTCCTTCATTCCGTAGTGAGGAATGGTCAATCGCTCGGAGTCGATCACCTCATCGCCGTAAAGAATAATATCTAAATCGAGGGTTCTTGGGCCCCAACGTTCTTCTTTACGGACACGCCCTTGTTCCAGTTCAATAGCTTGAGTGCAATCGAGCAGTTCCAACGGCGTTAATTCGGTTTCTATGGCAGCGACCGCATTGATGTAGTCTGGTTGATCTTGCGGGCCCATCGGGGAGCTGCTGTAGAGCTGTGAAGCGACAAGTAGGCGCGATTTTGGCAGCGTTTTTAGTGCTTCAATGGCGCTTTTGGCTTGGCTAACAGGATCGGCAAGATTACTGCCAATGGCAATATAGGCAGTGATCATGATTGGCTTCTGCTCTTTTTCTTATTAAAGGAGCGACGCTTACGGCCAGTTTTTGAACCACCTGCAGGGCCTTCTAGATCGTTCACCATCGCGAGACGCATTTCACGTCCTGCGTTTTGGAAGGTGTTCCACCAGTTAGCGAGTTTGGCTGTCTCTCCACCTTCCACTTCACCGCGCATTTCGAGGAAATCGAAACCCGCACGGAATTTGTTGAGTTCCATTAAGCGGAATGCACGTTTACCGTTGCGACGAGGTAGACGCAGTTGCAGTTGCCAAATTTCACGAATGGTTGCGGTGTGGCGGCGCGGAATAGCAATCGAACGCACCTGCTCATCAAGGATCAGGTTGCTCGCTTCCATGACGGCGTCGTAGTGACACAAATTGTGGCTATCCATCAATTTGTCCGCCAGCTCAAGCAGTGGATACCACAGCATAGCTGCAAACATGTAAGCGGGATTAATGCGCTTGCCTTCTTCGACACGAATGTCGGTGGAGTCTAAGACTAGGTCCAACATCCGCTCAGTTTTGGAAGAGTAATCCTCGGTGAAATAAGCTGAGATCGCTGGGAACATTTGTTGGAATAGATTGTATTCACGCATGAGGTGATACGTTTCCAAGCCATGGCCCGATTGCAGTAGCTTGAGCGATTCTTCATATAAACGCGCGGCAGGGATGTCTCTTAACAAATACGCCATCTCTTCGATCGGTGCTGCCGTGTCTTCTTCGATATCGAAGTCGAGCTTGGCGGCAAATCGAATCGCGCGAAGCATACGTACAGGATCTTCACGATAGCGAGTTTCTGGGTCGCCAATTAAGCGTACTAAGCGATCTTCAAGGTCTTCAACACCACCTGCGTAATCGTGGATCGAGTAATCGGCAATGTTGTAATACATCGCATTGATGGTGAAGTCACGTCGCTCAGCATCTTCATCAATGGTGCCATACACGTTATCACGCAACAGCATGCCTTCTTTTGACTGCTGGGAGATCTGCGAATTGGCATCTTGGTGGTGTCCACGGAACGTGGCCACTTCAATTATTTCGCGACCAAACATGATATGCGCCAGTCTAAAGCGGCGACCAATCAGGCGGCAGTTACGGAATAACTGCTTTAGCTGCTCAGGTGTCGCGTTGGTTGCAATATCAAAATCTTTTGGGCTTTGTCCCAGCAGTAAATCACGTACGCCACCGCCAACAAGATAAGCGTCGAAGCCGGCGCCATGAAGTCGGTACAGTACTTTTAGCGCATGGTCGCTAATCTGCTTGCGCGAAATATTGTGCTCTTGACGAGTAATGACATTTAAAGCGAGTTCCGGACACGTGGTGGAATCGCATGTTGTATATTCGTTTTTATTCATGTGCATCTGGCAACAGTGAATGATCATCACTTTGCATGGGTTAGTTTTTTACGCCGATTTGGCCTGAATTTGCGCCCTATAATAGCTCACGCCGTGCCATTTGAGAATCGCGCCGTGATTTCTAGCGACTCGGGCAACTGATTTAGGTGCCAATTTTGTACACCCCAACGCAGAATTTCATCCAAATTGGCCTGATGAAGTTCTTTGGGAATGGCAAAACCTAAAAAAGCCATCGCTTCAAGAATCATAGAGGCTGGATGTGTCAAATCAATGCCAGTGGCATGATTTTGTTTGGAGAGCTTGTTGCCATTTTTATCCATTGCCAGTGGCAAGTGCAAATATCGGACAGGAACTTGACCGAGCATGCGGTACAAGCTGATTTGACGACCGGTTGGTTCGATCAAATCAGCGCCACGCACCACTTCAGTCACACCCTGATCGATATCGTCCAATACCACTGCAAGATTATAGGCAAACAAACCATCACGGCGTTTGATGATGAAATCTTCTTGCGCGAGTTCAAGAGGAATCTGCATCTGCCCATGACGAAGATCGTCAAAATGAGTGATGGGCTGCGTCATTTTGAGACGAATAGCCCCTTCATCCAAATGCAACTCTTGGCAATGGCCGTTGTAATAGCCACCCATTTCTTTGATCTGCTTGCGACTGCACTGGCAGTAATAGGCTTGACCGCTTTGCAGCCATTGATCAATTTGCGCTTGATAGAGGTGATGACGCTGGCTTTGGTAAACCACTTCGCCATCCCAAAATAAGTGATAAGTTTCGAGCGTTTTTAAAATCAAATCCGCCGCCCCCGGCATTTCTCGAGGCGGATCGAGATCTTCAATACGCACTAACCACTGACCATGCTGAGATTTGGCTTGAAAGTAGCTGCCTAAAGCTGCAATCAAAGAGCCAAAATGCAATGGGCCTGATGGGGAGGGGGCAAAACGACCGATGTAGCTCATGGATGTCATCTCAAAACAAAAAGGGAGCATCAGCTCCCTTAATCATGTTAGGCAGGTTATTCTTAACCTTGCATTTGCTTCTCTTTGATCTCTGCAAGCGTTTTACAGTCGATACAAAGATCGGCAGTTGGGCGCGCTTCTAAACGGCGAATGCCGATTTCCACACCACAAGATTCACAGAAACCGAAATCATCGTCTTTGATTTTATCCAGCGTCTTCTCAATTTTCTTGATCAGGCGGCGTTCGCGGTCACGGTTACGCAGTTCTAGGCTGAATTCTTCTTCTTGAGAGGCACGGTCAACTGGGTCAGGAAAATTCGCCGCTTCGTCCTGCATATGGTGAACAGTACGGTCAACTTCTTCCCTAAGCTGATTGCGCCAAGCTTCTAAAATCTTTCTAAAGTGAGCCACTTGGCCTGGTGACATGTATTCTTCACCGGCTTTTTCCTGATATGGCTCCACACCTGCAATGGCTAGGATGCCTAGCGTTTTTTTCTTCGATTCTGGCATACAGCATCTCCTACTTACACCTAGTCAACTGCTAAGCAGCTAATTTAAGGCGGGTATCTATAGCAGAAAGAGGCGGTGCTGGCAAACTATCAATCGTAAACTTAACGTCAATGTGAAGACCACATCATTTTTCTAGCTATTGTTAAACGCAATAGCAGAATTGAGTTTGATTTCAGTATTGCTGATCTCTGCTTTATAGCAGAGGACTTCAACTCCGGCTTTTTGTGCTTGTTTTAGTAATTGGGAATATTTGGCGTCTATATGGAGCGCCGCAGCAACTTTTTCAATACCTGAATGTAAAACAGCAAATAAAAGTATGGCTCTACTTCCATTTTGTGCCATTTCTGTGAGCTCTCGCAGGTGTTTTTGTCCACGGGTGGTCACTGCATCAGGAAAGAAGCCTTGTCCAGGCTCGGTGTCATCTAGCAAGGTGACACTCTTTACTTCTATATAGCATGCTGGTCGGTCGCTTGCGCTGAGCAAGATATCAATTCGACTATTTTCATGACCATATTTCACTTCAGTTTGAAGTTGCTCATACCCTGAGAGCTCTTTAATCCAGCCTTGTTCAATCGCTTCCACAGCAAGCTGGTTAGCGCGAAGGGTATTGACACAGATAAGGTGACCCTGCTGCGTTTCTGTGATTTCCCAACTGTGGGGGTATTTTCGTTTGGGGTTGTCGGAAGTGGAGTACCACACTTTATCACCAGGGGTTGCGCAGCCAGTCATGGCACCAGTATTGGCACAATGAATCGTGCCTGTCTCGCCGCTTTGATAGGTCACATCGGCGAGAAAGCGTTTATAGCGTTTTTGTAATAGGGCGCAATCTAGCGCGGGTTCGAAATGCATTTGCTTATTTAGACGAGCGGGTTTTTATGTACAATGTGGCCGCCATTTAAGCATAAGGACTCAACATTGTCACAATTGCCTATCCACGCCGTGATGCCACAACTGCTTCGCGCGGTCTCGCAACATTCACAAGTCATACTCAAAGCCGCACCTGGTGCGGGTAAATCCACTTATTTCCCTTTGCAGTTGCTGCTGAGTAATGAATTCAGCGGAAAAATCGTGATGCTTGAGCCACGACGCTTAGCGGCGCGCAATATTGCTCGCTATTTGGCGCAGCAACTTGGCGAAAAAGTTGGTGAGAGAGTGGGGTATCGTGTTCGTGGCGAAAGCAAGGTTAGCCACGCGACCAAGCTGGAAATCGTTACCGAGGGGATCATGACGCGCATGATCCAAAGCGATCCAGAGCTGAATGGGGTTGATGTACTGATCTTTGATGAATTTCACGAGCGTAGTTTGCATGCTGATATTGCCTTGGCGCTTGCTCTTGAAGTGCAAGAAGCGCTGCGTGACGATCTGAAATTAGTGGTGATGTCGGCCACACTTGAGCAGCATGCTTTGCAATCTCTCATGCCTCAGGCCAGTTTTATAGAATCTCAAGGTCGCAGTTATGTGGTTGAGCAGCGCTATCAGCCGTTAAAAACGAACGATTTTTTACCCAATGTGATGGCGAAAACCATTGAGCATCTACTGGCAACGGAATCGGGCTCTTTGCTGGCGTTTCTACCAGGAGTGGCAGCGATCAAACAAGTGGCAGAGCGTTTAGAGCATCTCAGTGAGCAAGTGGTGATCTGCCCGTTGTACGGTCAGCTCTCTTTTGCTGAGCAGCAAAAGGCGATTGAGCCCGCCAAAGCCGGTGAGCGAAAGGTGGTGCTGGCGACCAACATTGCCGAAACATCGTTAACCATCGAAGGGATCCGCTTGGTCGTCGATAGCGGTTTAGAGCGGGTGGCAAAGTTTGATTTGAAAACGGGGATCACCAAGTTAGAGCAAGTGCGTATTGCGCAATCGTCAGCCATTCAGCGCGCGGGGCGTGCGGGTCGAGTGGAAGAGGGGATTTGTGTACGTTTGTACTCTGAAAGCCAGTACCAGCAAATGGCGAGTGTGCCCCTTCCAGAGATCATGCAAGCCGATCTTGCTCCGTTGATGATGGAGCTGGCGCAATGGGGGGTAAGTGAACCAGAACAAGTGAAGTTATTGGATATCCCCTCTTCGGCAGCGGTGCGTCAGGCCAAACAACTGTTGCAGCAATTGGGATTAATCTCTGGGCACCAATTGACGAGTGAAGGACAGCTGGCGCAGCGGCTTGGTGTTGAGCCGCGTATTGCCGCCATGTTGATCGGTGCTCAGCAACGCGACGAGACGCTTTTCGCCTCAGCCTTGGCAGTCGCGGTGATGTTGGAAGAGCCTGAGCGTAACATCAGCAACGTTTGCCACAGCTTACACCGTTGGCAGCAAAGTAAGCACAGCAAGACGGCGCTACTCACTCAGCGAGCCAATGCTCTGGCGAATAAACTCAATGGCACTTTCTCTTTGAAGCGGGTGACTGAATCGGCCTGTGCCATTGCCGCTAGCTTGGCATTTCCCGATCGCATTGCTCAAAAACGAGGCCAACAGTTTGGCCGATATTTGATGGCAAATGGTCACGGAGCAGAACTGCGTGAGGACGACCCTTTGGGCGGAGAAGAGTACCTTGTGGTGCTCGATCTGATGCGTGGCCAAAAAAATGCCAGCCAGATCCAATTGGCTATCCCGCTAGACCTATCGGCTTTGCAACAAAGCAATCCAAGTTGCCTCGTTAGCCACGAGCACATTGATTGGGATGAAACCAAAGGGCGTTTACTGGCGGAAAAGCAGCGAAGAATCGGAGAGCTGGTGGTGAACAGAGAAACACTTGCTCAACCCGGAAAAGAAAAAATGACGCAAGCTTTGCTCTCCTATGTCCGAAGAAAGGGGCTAGCGGTATTAGACTGGGGCGATAAATCCCAATCGCTACTCGAGCGTATTCGTTGTGCCATTGAGTGGTTGCCGGAACAGGCTTGGCCAGCGATGGATGACGCCAGCTTGCTCAGCGAGTTAGAGCAATGGTTGGAACCGTATATGGCACATGTCGCAACGGTGAAAGATCTGGCTAAAATCAACCTCTGCGAAGCATTGAATGCTCGCCTTGGTTGGCCGTTGAATCAGCAATTGGATGAGTGGTTGCCTAAGCACTACACCTTACCAACCGGCACCCAGCAAATGATTCGCTATCAACAAGGTGCTAACCCAGTACTTTCGGTACGCATGCAAGAGATGTTCGGTGAGCAAAGCTCGCCAACGGTGGCGCAAGGACGTGTAAAGCTCACCTTAGAGCTGCTTTCCCCTGCGCGTCGTCCTTTGCAAGTGACGCAAGACCTGGCCGGTTTTTGGGCTGGCGCTTATAAAGAAGTGCAAAAAGAGATGAAAGGTCGTTACCCTAAGCATGTTTGGCCTGACGATCCTGCCACTCACCAAGCAACCAATAAAACCAAAAGACAGTTACACTCATGACCCAAGAAAAAAAGTCGAACGACAGTAAGAAAACGACCACAAGAAAGCGTACCGCCAATCGTACTCCGAGAAAAACGACCAAAAAACGCAGCGCAGTGAAAGCACCAAAGCGTCAATGGTTGAAGACGCTTTGGTCTTTGAGTTGGAAAGCGGGGCTCGCGCTGGTAGCAGTGCTGATTTTTGTCGGCATTTATCTCGATAGCGTGGTCAAACAACGTTTTGAAGGTCAGCTATTTCAACTGCCGACGGTGGTGTATGCGCGTATTCAAACCTTGTATGCGGGAGAAAATGTTTCTCGCCCGGAGCTGCAGAAAGAGCTCGATATCCTCAACTATCGCAAGGTGAGCCAGCCGAGATATCCCGGTGAGTATTCCTCTTCATCGAGCAAGATTGAGCTTATTCGTCGTCCTTTTGAATTTGTCGATGGGCCAGAGGCTGATCGTCATGTGATGTTGCATTTTGACGCCTCAAGCTTAACTCGCATTCAATCTCTGGAATCCAAAGGGGATCTCGGCTATTTGCGCCTTGAGCCGAAGATGCTGGGCATGCTGGAGAAAGACACCGACGAGCAGCGCTTGTTTTTACGCCGTGAGCAATTTCCCGAGATCATGGTTGATGCTCTGTTAGTCACGGAAGATCGCGATTTCTATCAACATGATGGTGTATCTCCATTAGCGATTGCACGCGCGATGTTTGTCAATCTTAAAGCGGGCAGAACGGTGCAAGGGGGCAGTACCTTGACACAGCAGTTGGCCAAAAACCTTTTTCTTACCCAAGACCGAACTTTATGGCGAAAAGTGAGAGAGGCGTATATCGCGTTGATCTTGGACTATCGCTACAGTAAAGATCGCATTCTTGAAGCCTATCTTAACGAAGTCTATTTAGGGCAGAGTGGAAACCAAGCGATCCATGGTTTTGGTTTGGCTTCTCGTTACTACTTTGGTCAACCGATCCAAGAGTTGCGTATTGATCAGTTGGCGATGCTGGTGGGGATGGTGAAAGGGCCATCTTACTATAATCCAGTGCGCTTTCCTGAGCGAACCAAAGAGCGTCGTGACTTGGTGCTGCGTTTGATGATGCAGCAAAACATGCTCACCGCATCGGAGTACGATCAAGCCGCCAGTCGCCCTCTTGATATTCAAAATGTCCCTCGTATTGCCAGCCGTCAGCCCGCTTATTTTCAGCAGTTGTCGATGGAATTAAGGGCGAAAGTGGGGGAAGCTTTCCAAGGCGAAACGGGATTGCGCGTGTTTACTTCGCTTGATCCTATTTCACAAGACAAATTGGAAAAAGCGATCAGCAAAAAAGTCCCTGAGTTGGGGAAAGTGGCGGGTAATGAGCTCGAAGCGGCGGCCGTTGCCGTGGATCGTACCAGTGGTGAAATTCGTGCCATGGTGGGTGGTAAACGCACGGGATACGATGGTTTTAACCGGGCGATCAACGCCAGCCGTCCGATCGGCTCTTTGGTGAAGCCGGCCGTGTATTTGACGGCGCTAGAACAGCCTGAAAAATACACCTTAGCCACCACGTTGCAAGATACGCCATTAAGTTTGAAAGGCAGTAAAGGCTCGGTATGGGAGCCTCGCAATTTTGATCGACAGTTCCGCGGTGATGTGCCTCTTTACCAGGCGCTGGCGAAATCACTCAACGTGCCCACAGTTCGCCTTGGCATGCAATTGGGGATTGATCAAGTATCCGATACGTTGGCGAGATTAGGGGTAAATCGCAACGAAATTCGCCCAGTCCCTTCTATGTTCCTTGGTGCGTTCTCTCTCACGCCGTTGGAAGTGGCGCAGATGTACCAAACCTTGACAAATTCAGGACGAAAAGCGCCACTCACCGCCCTTCGTTCTGTGGTGGATTTGGAAGGGCACGTTTTGTATCAGTCGTTGCCCAAATCCTCTCCTGCAGTGAATGAGCAGGCAGCATGGCTAACCACGTATGCGATGAAACAAGGGGTGGCACAAGGCACAGGCCGTTATCTGCAAAATCAGTTTGCTTGGGCTGCGCTCGCGGGCAAAACCGGCACCAGTAATGCTAGCCGAGACAGTTGGTTTGTCGGGGTTGACGGCCGAGAAGTCACCACCATTTGGCTAGGCCGAGATGATAACCAGCCGACCAAGCTGACAGGCGCAAGTGGTGCGTTGCGAGTGTACGCTGAATACCTAAAACAGCGGACGCCAGAGAAACTGATTTTGCCGTGGCCAAAAGAGATCACCACCTTGGGTTATCAGCAAAAAAGCGATGGTGAACTTTCGCTCGACTGCTCAAGTCAATTCACTCTGCCGGTGTGGGATAAGCTGGGTGAATTAAAAGCACAGTGTGAAAAATCCTCTAACTGGTTGAATAAATTGCTCAGTTGGTAATTGTCCCCGTACCCAATTCGGTGTAAAACTGTTCAACATAAAGTGAAAACATAGGGAGAGTGAAAGCGTGACACGAGTTAATAAGAGGTGGTTCGATAGCCTGACATGTTGTTTCGTCGTATTCGTCGGGCTTCTCAAGCTACCTACAGTTTTCGCTCAGTCACTCTCTTCCTATGAAGAAGAACGCCCCAAAGTGGCGGTGGTCTTAGCGGGTGGTGGAGCTAAAGGCGCGGCGCACATTGGTGTGTTGAAAGCGCTGGAAGAGATGCAGATTCCGGTGGATTACATCACGGGGACCAGCATGGGCGCGTATGTTGGCGGCTTGTACGCTACCGGCATGAGCGCTGACGAGATCGAAAGCTTCATTTACAGCATCGATTGGTACAGCGGCTATCGTGATCGCGTCGATCGTAGCCAGCGTCGTGTGCGAGACAAAGAGGCCGAAGACCGCTATCAGCTAAGAACCGACATCGGCTTGCGTTTTGGTGAAGTGCACGCACCGCGTGGTTTTGTGCAAGGGCAAAACATGCTGCGCATTTTGCGTGAAACCACCGGGAACTTAAATGAGTTCCAATCATTTGATGAGCTCGCGATACCTTACCGCTCAGTGGCCACTGATATTGTAGAGCTGCAAGAAGTGGTGCTCGATAAAGGCCAACTGGTGGATGCTATGATGGCCAGTATGTCCGTGCCTGGTGCGTTACCTCCATACGAGCTCAATGGGCGCATGTTGGTCGATGGCGGCGTTGTTAACAATATGCCAGTGGATATTGCCAGAGCGATGGGGGCAGACATTGTTATTGCTGTCGACATCAGTACCGATTACAAGCAGAAAGAAGACTTTACCAGTATGCTGGTGGTCGCAGATCAGTTGTCTAATTATCTTGTGCGTCGCAGCACCCAACAACAAGCGGAGAGCTTAGGCGGACAGGATGTATACCTGAGACCAGATGTTGGTCAAATGGAAACCACCGAATTTGCTAAAATGCCAGATGCGTATGAGGCCGGCTACAAAGCAACCTATCAGATGAAAGAGAAGCTGCAGGCTCTGCGACTCAATGGCAGCCAATACCAGCACTATATTGATGCTAAGCAGCAAGCACGAAAAATGCTCAACTATGGTGACCAGACTCGCGTCGATCAAATTGTGGTGATCAACAATACCCACTACAGTGATGGTCTATTGACTCGTCGTCTTGATTTGGATACTGGTCGAGTACTGAAAACGGATGAAATCGAAGCGGCGATAGAAAACCTCTATGCCTTAGATCGCTTCGAACTGATCTCTTATCACTATGAGGAAGTGGATGGGATCAACCAACTCGTGGTCGTGGTGGATGAAAAATCTTGGGGGCCAAATTACGTTAACTTTCGCTTTTTCCTTGAAGATGATTTCACCACAGACAGCCAATATGGTGTTGGCCTCTCGACCAACTTCACCGATCTGAACTCCCAAGGTGGTGAGTTGACCATTAATTTGGAAATGGGCACTGATAAATTAGCTGAGGCGGAGTTTTATTCACCGATCTTTTTTGGTCAGGAGCTGTTTGCGACGGCTAAAACCACTTACAGCAGTGATAAGCGCAGTGTTCCATTTTCTGATTTCGATGAGCCTCCACTCGAGAATGCCTATGATTATTTCCCGATAACCTACTCACAATTTATTGGTGAGTTGGCGCTAGGATACCAACCGACACTATGGCAAGAGCTGAAACTGGGGGCTCGTTACGCGAAAGGGGATATTGAGCTATCCACCATTCAATCGGCGGGATCGAGTAACTTCGAGCGCCTTGGTGCATTCGTACAATATCGTTTAGATACCTTAGACAATTATGCTCTTCCCACGCGTGGCGCTTACTTGGATATCGAATATTTGGTCTCCCATGATGAAAGCCCCGAGATCTTTGAAAGTGACTTTACTGGCCAATCACAAAGTGACACGGTTCACGAGTTATCTTTGGCCGCACGGGTTGCGACGACCTATAAGCGTCATACTTTGGTCGGGTCTGCCGATTATGAGGTGGTGCAAAGTAAAAACAACTATATTCCCCTTGATCCTAAGGCTATCGGTGGCTTTCTCAATCTGTCCGGTATTCCGCGCAATAGTCTGATTGGACAAAACAAACTTTTCACCAGTTTGGTCTATCGCTATCGTTGGTTTGATAATGACTTTGGCATGTTTGAGGCTCCAGTCTATTTAGGCGCATCGGTTGAGTATGGTGGTGTCTGGTCGGATACGACGTTAACAATCAGTGACGCACCGCTCTACAACGCGGCGAGTGTATTCGCAGGAATTAACTCGCCCATTGGACCCATTATCTTGGGTTATGGTCGCACTGAACGAGATTTGGACGCGATCTATTTGATCATTGGTACATCGTTCCGCTAGTGATGAAAAGTTGAACAAAAAAGACGAATAAATAGCTAAATTTAATGGGACTTTAGTCTTAAGTTGCTATGTTGGTCAAAGTGATGAGATTTTAATTTATCGTTAAATTTGCTATTCTATCGCCCACAGTTTGGCCTCTGCGGCGCTGTTTCTCAATCATAATTGAATGAAAACATGGGCAATAGGGAGCCAAGTTTCCAAGGATGTTCACTCCTTTACTTTGAATCATAGTAATAACAAAAGGAGGAACCGCAATGAGAGGAAAAAGTCGTGCTTGAAGCCTACCGTAAACACGTCGAAGAGCGTGCAGCAGAGGGAGTTGTTCCAAAACCTCTAGATGCAGAACAAGTTGCTGGACTTGTTGAACTTCTGAAAAATCCCCCACAAGGTGAAGAAGAGTTTCTTCTAGACCTACTTGAAAACCGCATTCCCCCAGGTGTTGATGAAGCCGCGTATGTTAAAGCGGGTTTCCTTGCTGCGGTGATTCGTGGTGAAGCAAGCTCTCCGCTTGTCAGCCGTGAGCATGCGGCAAAACTTCTTGGCACCATGCAAGGTGGTTACAACATCGAACCATTGGTTGCCTTGCTGGATGATGAAGCTCTGGCGCCAATTGCCGTTGAAGCGCTGTCTCACACGTTGCTGATGTTTGACGTTTTCTATGACGTTGAAGAAAAAGCGAAAGCCGGTAATCAATATGCGCAACAAGTGCTTCAGTCATGGGCTGATGCAGAATGGTTCTTATCAAAACCTGAGCTTGCCGAAAAAATTACGTTAACCGTATTTAAAGTCACGGGTGAAACCAACACCGATGATCTGTCTCCAGCTCCG
This sequence comes from Vibrio sp. 03_296, assembly GCF_002265885.1. Taxonomy (NCBI): domain Bacteria; kingdom Pseudomonadati; phylum Pseudomonadota; class Gammaproteobacteria; order Vibrionales; family Vibrionaceae; genus Vibrio; species Vibrio sp. 03_296. The sequence continues at coordinate 64,544 of NZ_NPKW01000130.1, read as the reverse complement.
GATGCTTGGTCTCGCCCTGATATTCCTGTTCACGCTTTAGCGATGCTAAAAAATGAGCGCGAAGGCATTGTGCCAGATCAGCCTGGCAGCATTGGCCCGATCAAACAGATTGAAGCGCTAAAAGAACAAGGTCACCAACTTGTTTATGTTGGTGATGTTGTGGGTACAGGTTCATCTCGTAAATCAGCAACCAACTCAGTGCTTTGGTTTATGGGTGATGACATTCCTTACGTACCAAACAAACGTGCGGGTGGTTATGTATTGGGTGGTAAAATCGCACCTATCTTCTTTAACACGATGGAAGATGCGGGTGCGCTACCTATCGAAGTTGACGTCTCCAAGCTCAACATGGGCGATGTGATTGATGTCTACCCATATCAAGGTAAAGTGGCCAACCATGCAACCGGTGATGTTCTCGCTGAATTCTCACTCAAAACGGATGTGTTGATTGATGAAGTTCGTGCTGGTGGCCGTATTCCACTGATCATCGGTCGTGGTTTGACAGAGAAAGCACGTCAATCACTAGGCTTAGCGCCGTCTGATGTATTCCGCAAACCAGCTGACGTTGCAGATTCGGGCAAAGGCTACACGCTTGCTCAGAAGATGGTGGGTAAAGCATGTGGCGTAACGGGTATTCGCCCTGGAACCTACTGTGAACCTAAAATGACCACCGTTGGTTCGCAAGACACCACTGGCCCAATGACGCGTGATGAGCTAAAAGATCTCGCTTGTCTTGGTTTCTCTGCCGATCTTGTGATGCAGTCTTTCTGTCACACGTCAGCGTATCCAAAACCTGTAGACGTGAACACACACCATACTCTGCCTGATTTCATCATGAATCGCGGCGGTGTGTCACTGCGCCCAGGCGATGGTGTTATCCACTCATGGCTAAACCGCATGCTGCTGCCTGATACTGTCGGTACAGGTGGTGATTCGCATACTCGTTTCCCATTGGGCATTTCATTCCCTGCAGGTTCTGGTCTTGTTGCGTTTGCGGCAGCGACCGGTGTTATGCCTCTGGATATGCCTGAGTCAATCTTAGTGCGCTTTAAAGGCGAAATGCAGCCAGGTATTACGCTGCGTGATCTTGTCCATGCCATTCCTTACTACGGCATCAAGCAAGGTCTATTAACGGTTGAGAAAGCCGGTAAGATCAACGAATTCTCTGGTCGTATTCTGGAAATCGAAGGGGTAGAACACCTCACGGTTGAGCAAGCGTTTGAACTGTCTGATGCATCCGCTGAGCGCTCAGCGGCAGGTTGTACAGTGAAACTGTCTCAAGCATCGATCGAAGAGTACCTCAACTCGAACATCGTGATGCTGAAGTGGATGATTTCAGAAGGTTACGGTGATCGTCGTACTATTGAGCGTCGTATCGTTGCGATGCAAGAGTGGCTAGCAAGCCCAGAACTGATGTCGGCAGACAGTGACGTAGAATACGCACACGTGATTGAAATTGATCTAGCGGAAATCAAAGAGCCGATTCTTTGTGCGCCGAACGATCCAGACGACGCTCGTCTGCTTTCAGATGTTCAAGGCACGCAAATCGACGAAGTGTTCATTGGTTCGTGTATGACCAACATTGGTCACTTCCGCGCAGCGGGTAAATTGCTAGAGAAGTTCAAAGGCCAGCTTGATACGCGTCTGTGGATTGCACCACCTACCAAGATGGACCGTGACCAACTGACTGAAGAAGGTTACTACGGTATTTACGGCCGTGCTGGGGTTCGTATTGAAACTCCGGGATGTTCGCTGTGTATGGGTAACCAAGCGCGCGTTGCAGACAAAACCACGGTGATGTCAACGTCAACACGTAACTTCCCGAACCGTTTAGGTACAGGTGCAAACGTGTATCTATCCTCAGCAGAATTGGCGGCAGTCGGTGCGATTCTTGGCCGTATCCCAACGGTAGAAGAGTACATGGAGTACGCGAAACAGTTGGATGCAACGGCAGCGGATACCTACCGTTACCTCAACTTCCACCTGATGGGGCAGTACACCAAAAAAGCCGATACAGTGATTTTCCAACAGCCGGCTTAGTAAAATCGTTGATAATAAAAAACCGCTGAATTTTCAGCGGTTTTTTTACGTTAAGCAAAGCTTAACGGCGAGTCATACAAAAAGCAGCGGCAACGTTTCTTGCTGTTAGCTCCACGTTCTCTGCCGCTTCTGCCAACGCGGTTGGCAGATCAACGGAACGGTTGACCACGGCAAAGACGGCGTCGAGTCCATGTTCATGTACCACTCCGCAATCGGCCGACAGACAACCCGCGATGCCAATCACCGGCAAGCTGTGCTTTTTCGCTGTGCGCGCGACACCGATCGGGGTTTTGCCATGAATGGTTTGGCTGTCGATACGACCTTCACCTGTGATCACCAGATCCGCATCCGCGACGATTTCATCTAAGCGAACTGCGTCCATGACAATCTCAATACCAGGACGAAGCTCGGCATTGAGCAAGCCTAGCAGCGCCGCCCCCATGCCGCCCGCAGCGCCCGAGCCGGCGATATCACGAACATCCGCGCCAAGTTGCTGTTTAATGATCGCGGCATAATGCGCCAAGTTTTCATCCAAGATTTTGACCATCTCTGGCGTTGCCCCTTTCTGCGGGCCAAAGACAGCGGAAGCGCCTTTTGTACCACATAGTGGGTTATCAACGTCACACGCGACTTCGAGGCGAACTTGAGCCAAACGAGGATCGAGTTGAGAGCAGTCAATCGTTGCCAATTTCGCTAGCTCACCACCGCCATAGCCAAGTGCATTTCCTTGTGCATCAAGAAGTTTGATGCCGAGAGCCTGCGCCATACCAATGCCACCATCGTTGGTCGCACTGCCACCGATGCCAACAATAATGTGTTCTACACCGTGGTCGAGGGCGGCTTTGATCAATTCGCCCGTCCCAAACGTTGTGGTGATGAGTGGGTTGCGCTGAGCTGGTGTCACAAGGTGTAAGCCAGAAGCGGCCGCCATCTCGATGACAGCGGTCTTGCCTTCGCCCAATAAACCGAAAAAGCCACAAACAGGTTGGCCAAGTGGCCCCGAGACAGTGTGTTCGATGATGGTCCCGCCAGTGGCGTCAACCATCGATTGGACTGTGCCTTCTCCACCATCTGCCATAGGGAGCTTAACGTACTGTGCATCGGGTAAGACTTGCTTAAATCCTTTTTCAATCGCGATGGCCACATCCATGGCAGTAAGGCTTTCTTTATAGGAATCTGGAGCAATTATAATTTTCATGTTTACCTCAATGCTTATACAAACAGACCAAATACGCCGAACATCATGACAGAGACAAAAGCGATCATTAAGCCAACCGCAGACTCATAAGGAATCAGTTTTAAACGCTCACGAATGTCCATATGAACAGCGCCGCCCGTTGCGTGGAAGAAGCTACCATGTGGCATATGGTCAAGAACAGTGGCACCAGAATGAATCATGGCTGCCCCGGCTAATGCAGGTACTCCCAGTTCAAGAATGGTGTGACTAAATACGTTCGATGCAACGGCGGTTCCTGCTGTGGTGGATGCTGTTGCAAGTGACATCATTGCACCGGAAATCGGGGCAAGGAGATAGGACGGTAAACCCGAAGCGGTGAGAATATCGATCAAGCCATTTTTAAGCCCTGAGTTCGCGATAATACCTGCGAGAGTACCTGTGCCAAGCAGCATGACGGCAACCGGTGCCATGCGCGAAAGGCCAGAGACTGCAAAGTGGTTGGTATCGGCGAATCGACCCATCACCACGGCACCGAGCAAACCGCCTAAAGGCAAGGCGATGAGCGGATCAACGTTGATGCCGGCAATTGGGCGTAACGCCAAGAGTGCAATTGCCACTAATGGCGCGACAATGGCAGCGCCAAATTTTGGCAGTTTGCTGTGATCCACCGCGATGACTTCGCTGGCTGCGACTTTAGAACCCTTATTGACCAGACGTTTCGCAATGAAATACGCCAGTACCAACCCACAAAGACCAGGAATCACACCAGCTGCCATCACTGAGGTTAATGGCACATTAAAGGCATCAGCGGCTGCGATTGCATTGGGATTTGGCGACATTACGTTACCGGCTTTACCGCCACCGACCATGGCAAGCAAAATCGCGGTTTTAGAGATATCAGCACGGCGAGCAATCGCCAACGCAATCGGAGAAACCGTAATGACGGCGACATCAACAAAAACGCCAACGGCAGTCAGAATCATGGTCGCCAATGCCAGGGCGAGAAGCGCGCGTGTTTCCCCCACTTTTTTGACGATCGTCTCTGCGATCGATGTTGCTGCGCCAGATTCAATCAAAACGCCAGCCAAAACACCGGCGGCAAGAATACGTAAAACCGCGGTCACAATACCTTGTGCGCCGCCGATCATTAGAGAAACGGTGTCGGTCAGTGAAACACCACCAATCACACCGCCTATAAGAGCGCCAATGATCATGCCGTACGCGGGTGGGACTTTTTTCAGTATGAGCGCAATGGCTACCACTAAGGCAGCTAAGGCTCCGAGGGTAGAGACTTCAATCATGTTCCATTTCCATATTATTGATAAGAGTGTTTTTTGCTCGAATATAGAGATGGAATCTGATCGGGTCTTTAGCCGTTACAACAAATTTCACCCAGCTGACTGCTTTATTTTTTGTGCATCTGCACAATTTCTTTGTTTTGAGGAGAACAACTCTAGCGCGATATAGAGTTGGAAGGTGTTGTTTAAGTTATTGAAATTTAATGAGGTTATGTCTTCAATCTTTTCAATTCGATAGCGGAGGGTATTACGATGGATATGAAGCGCTTGGCAAGTTCGACATGCATCACAGTTCTGAGCAAAATATACGGTGAGGGTTTTGAGTAGCACGCCTTTGCTGTCTTTTTTTTGCAGTTTCAGTAATGGAGCCTGCAATTGTTCGGCTTTCCAAGGTTGTGAAAGGAGATCGCTCATCAACACAGGTAGCTTATGATCTTGGTAGAAGAAAACCGTGCCAGATTGCTCAGCCATCAATTGCATGGTGAGTTTGGCGGTTTCAAAAGATTGGGCTAATCCTGCCAATCCCTCAAAGTAGTCTCCGAGCGCAATTTTGATTGAGAAGTTCCCTTCTTTACTTACCCGCTTTAGCAACTGGTTGATGCGCTTGGTTTCCACCTCTTTGGACCAACCGTTGTCGGTGAGGCTTATCGGTTTTAACACCACCACTTCGTTATTAGAGACAGATAAAATACCAACGAGATTGTCACGTTCAGGATACTCAAGTAGGTGAACGATCTGTTGTAAATGCTCCAACGAGAGTGAGGTTTGTTTATCAGGAAAAACCTTGACCACAGCAGCTATTCTCGGCTCACTCAAATTTAAGCCAAGTCGCTCAGCGATGGAATTCAACTGGTTGTCATTCAGCGTCGCGCCAGAGATAAGCTGCAGAACCAGTTCTTCCCTGTGTCGCTTATTCCATTGCACTTGAGACATGAGGGCTGCTTGCTCAACGATGAGCTCTGCGGTCATCTTAACCAGTTCACCATAATGCTTCACTTCGTCTGGTGCGCCGGATACGCCAATGACGCCAATCACTTGTTCTAGAAAAAGGATCGGTAAGTTGATCCCAGGTTTAACCCCTTTAAGATGGCTAGCGGTGGCTTTATCGATCTCAACCACTCGACACTCCGTAATTGCGAGCACGGCACCTTCATGTTTTTGTTGTAGTCGCGATGGGTCCCCCGAACCAATAATTCTCCCTTGATCGTCCATTACATTGACCGAATAGGGGATGATCTTCATGGTGCGTTCGACAATTTGCCGTGCAATAGTTTCGTTCAGTTTCATGCTTGAGAGTGGAGTCCAAGTGAGAATTTGTCGATAATAGTACCTGATCTCGTTATCAATAGAGAAAAACATGGATTACGAATTTAAGAAAAACATCCTAGATGGTAACTATTACTGCCATTGCTCAATGGACCATGAAATTGTTGGCCGTTGGATTCAAGAAGAAATCGGCAAAGAGAGCACTAAAATCGCCCAAGTGCTGGCTTTAATTGCCGCCGCAAGAAGTAACCCGACAGAAGAGCTTTGCCTAAATGGCACCGAAATCAGCTTGATGATTTGTGGCGATGAAGTCACCGTGCAAGACAATGCGTTGCTGCACAGCTACGAGCTTGAGGCAGAGAGCGAGTTCGAACTGTATGACTGTGAGAGTGTCGCATGTTGTGGTTTAGAAGACTTTGAACAGCTAATTCAGCAGTGGCAGTTGTTCGTTCGTCGTTGATGGATAGCTTGTTGCACGTTTATTGAACACTTGCTTTATATTTGTGAATAGAGCGCACTATTATGGTGCGCTCTATTTTTATTTTTGTAACTTTTAAAATTAATTTCATTTAAAAACAATAAGATAAAAAGTTGGCACGTTGCTTGGATTATCTAAAGCGTTACAGGATGAACGCTTTCAGAGAGGATGCAATGAAACTAATTAATGCCATTATCAAACCTTTTAAGCTCGATGATGTTCGAGAAGCGCTAGCTGATGTCGGAATTGAGGGAATGACCGTTTCCGAGGTTAAAGGCTTTGGTCGTCAAAAAGGTCACACTGAACTTTACCGTGGAGCGGAATATCAAGTGGACTTTCTACCTAAAGTCAAACTGGAGATCGCAACGCAGGCTGAGAATGTTGACCGTGTGATTGAAGCGATCACCAAAGCAGCGCACACCGGAAAAATCGGTGACGGCAAAATCTTTGTTTACGACTTGAGCCATGCCGTACGTATTCGTACTGGTGAAACTGACGTTGAAGCACTTTAACGATTCAAAGGATTGGAGAGATACATTATGGAATTAACAACAACAGTCTCGGAACTACGCTACGCGCTCGATACCTTTTTCTTCCTTATTTCTGGGGCGCTGGTGATGTGGATGGCAGCAGGTTTTGCCATGCTGGAAGCGGGGTTGGTTCGTTCAAAGAACACCACAGAAATCTTAACCAAAAACTTCTGCCTATACGCGATTGCGTGCACCACGTATTTAGTCGTGGGCTACAACATTATGTACGTGGATAACGGTGAAGGCGGTTGGTTGCCTTCGATTGGCGCATTAATTGGCAGTCAAGCTGAAGGGGCCGATCACTCACTTGAGTCAGATTTCTTCTTCCAAGTGGTGTTTGTGGCAACGGCGATGTCAGTGGTGTCAGGGGCGGTTGCTGAGCGTATGAAGCTTTGGTCTTTCTTGTTGTTCTCCGCCATTTTGACTGCCTTTATTTATCCGGTAGAAGGCTACTGGACGTGGGGTGGTGGCTTCTTGTCAGCGGCGGGATTTAGTGACTTCGCAGGTTCGGGTATTGTGCATATGGCAGGTGCATCAGCGGCATTAGCCGGAGTGTTATTGCTTGGAGCGCGTAAAGGTAAGTACGGCAAAAATGGCGAAGTGTATCCAATCCCTGGTTCAAACATGCCATTGGCAACGTTAGGTACCTTTATTCTGTGGTTCGGTTGGTTTGGTTTTAATGGTGGTTCACAACTAATGGTGTCTGACTTTGAAAACGCGACGGCCGTTGGGCAAATTTTCCTTAACACGAATGCTGCAGCTGCAGCGGGGGCCATTACCGCACTCTTTGTATGTAAAACAACATGGGGCAAAGCGGATTTAACCATGATTCTCAACGGCGCGCTTGCTGGTTTGGTTGCGATTACTGCTGACCCTCTTTCACCATCACCTCTGTATTCGGTGGCGATTGGTGCAGTAGCAGGTGCCTTGGTTGTGTTCAGTATCGTTGGTCTTGATAAGCTAAAAATTGATGATCCAGTGGGCGCGATCTCGGTTCACGGCGTGTGTGGTTTCTTTGGTCTCATGGTTGTGCCAATCAGCAACGGTGACGCGAGCTTTCTTTCGCAACTATTTGGTGCCGCAGTGATTTTTGCTTGGGTATTTGGAGCAAGCCTTGCGGTTTGGGCGGTACTGAAAGCCACCATCGGCATCCGAGTTTCTGAAGAAGAAGAGATGGAAGGGATGGACATGCACGACTGCGGTGTCGGTGCGTACCCAGAATTCGTCACGGTAAAATAAGTCAACTAAGACATACTTGTTTACAAATAAAAATATCAAAAACCTGCTCATACCAGCAGGTTTTTTTGTTTTCCGTCATTGTGTTCTAAACTATGATGAATATAATAACGCTACTGATAAACGTTATCATTACGAATCTAAAGGATTGAATCAATGAAAAAGCTGCTTACTCTTTCTGCGCTTGCATGTGCCACTCTTGCTCCTACCGCAATGGCTGCTGAAGAGGTGAATGTTTACTCTTACCGTCAACCTTTCCTTGTTGAACCAATGTTCAATGAGTTCACAAAGGAAACCGGTATCAAAGTAAACGTGATGTTTGCAAAAACTGGTATTGCAGAGAAACTTGCGCAAGAAGGCGAATACAGCCCTGCTGACGTGATTCTAACCGTAGATATCAGCCGTCTTGCTGAGCTAACAGACAAAGGTCTTGTTCAGCCAGTCAACAGTGAAATCATTGAAGCGAATGTTCCTGCTCAATACCAAGACAAAGAAAACGAGTGGTTTGCACTAACGACTCGTACTCGTAGCGTCTACTCTTCTCGTGATCGCGTTGGCAAGCTAGGCGATGCTTTCACTTATGAAGATCTTGCTAAGCCAGAGTTCAAAGGCAAAATCTGTACTCGTAGTGGTAAGCACCCTTACAACATTTCACTGGTTTCTGCGATGATTGCACACCACGGTGAAGCTGAAACCAAGAAATGGCTGGAAGGTGTAAAAGCAAACCTAGCTCGTAAACCTCAAGGTAACGACCGTGGTCAAGTGAAAGCGATCAAAGAAGGCCTTTGTGATGTTTCTCTAGGTAACAGCTACTACCTAGGTGCAATGGTTAATGACCAAGAGCAGAAAGCGTGGGCAGATGCGGTTTACATTAACTTCCCTAACCAGCAAACCACCGGCACACACGTGAACATTTCTGGTATGGCGATGGCGAAATATGCACCAAACAAAGCCAACGCGCAGAAGCTAATGGAATTCCTAACTGGCGACAAAGCACAGCATATGTATGCGGAAGTGAACTTTGAGTACCCAGTAAAGGCGGGCGTTGAGCGCTCTGAGCTTGTGGCTTCTTGGGGTGATTTCAAAGCAGACACCATTTCTCTAGATGACATCGCATCGCATCACGCAGCAGCAATCAAACTGATTGATGAAGTGAAATTTGACCTTTAAATGAAACTAGGGGTATAACTATACCCCTATTTATTAAAGTGATATGAGATGTATTTGCAAACGCATCTGTGTTTCATACGCCCGTGCAGTTATTAGGCGATGAAAGAAAAAAAATACACATGGAAAACCAGTAGTGGAGCGTTGGCTTTACTGCTGGTTTTGCCGATTTTGGCGATCTTCTATACCGCTGTCGGATACAGTGATGAGCTGTTTGCTCATTTGATGTCGACGGTGATGCCATCTTACATATTGAATACCATTCTTTTGACGACGGGCGTGTTAGTTGTCTCTCTCATTTTGGGTATTCCGAGTGCGTGGTTCATGGCCATGTGCAAACTTCCCACTGAAAAATGGTTGCAATGGGCCTTAGTGCTGCCATTGGCTATGCCGGGGTACATCATCGGTTATATTTTTACCGATTGGTTTGATTTTGCCGGCCCTGTGCAGATTTTACTACGAGATCTCACTGGGTGGGGCCCAGGAGACTATTGGTTTCCTGATATTCGAACGGTTGCAGGGGCTACCTTCGTGTTGTCGCTCGTGCTCTATCCATATGTTTATTTACTCTGCCGTGCTGCTTTTATGGAGCAAAACGTCTCTTTACTGCAAAGTGCTCGCTTACTGAAGTGCAGCGCGTGGGAGAGTTTCTGGCGTATTTCCATGCCGCTTGCGCGTCCCTCTATTGCCGTGGCTTTATCGCTGGTGGCCATGGAGACCATTGGTGATTTTGGTACCGTCAGCTATTTTGCCGTCAACACGCTCACCACTGCGGTATATGACACTTGGCTCGGTTACTCCAATTTGAACGCTGCGGCAAAAATTTCGGCCTTAATGCTGCTGATTGTCATCTTGTTACTCAGTGCAGAGCGTTATAGCCGACGAAAGCAAAAACTCTTCCAAGCGCAATTTAATAGCCACGAAGATTTCCGCTATGAACTCAAAGGCTGGAAAATGTGGGCAGCACTGATTTGGTGTTGGGGCTTGGTCGCTATTGCCTTTGTTTTCCCGCTGCTGCAATTGGTGGACTACTCGATTACCTATTTTGAACAAAGCTGGACCAATGAATTTCGTCGCTTTGCCATGAATAGTCTTAAAGTCTCGATTGCGGCCGCCATCGTTGCAGTGATTGTCGCATTGATCGTCAATTTCAATCATCGATTACACAATCAGAAAACCAGCTTGGCGTGTATTCGTTTATCGTCATTGGGGTATGCGGTGCCAGGTACCGTATTGGCGATTGGCATCATGGTGCCTGTTTTGTCTATGGATCACTTGGTCAATGATGTTGCGAAATACATGGGATGGGGCAGACCAGGTCTGATTTTCTCAGGTACCATTTTTGCGATCATTTTTGCCATGGTCGTGCGTTTTTCTGCGGTGGCGATTGGCAGTATTGAAAGTAGTTTAAATAAAATCTCACCTTCGCTCGATATGGCATCACGCACCATGGGCTGCCATGCCAATGCCATGTTATGGCGTGTGCATTTCCCGTTGATCAAACGCGGCATGCTGATTGCGGGATTGTTGGTATTTATTGAGTCGATGAAAGAGCTGAATGCTGCGCTGCTACTGCGCCCATTCAACTTTGAAACCTTGGCCACCTATGTTTACAACTATGCCTCCGACGAGCGTTTGGAGCTGGCCGCATTACCGGCGGTGTTGTTGGTGTTGGTTGGCTTGATCCCCCTTGTTATCGTTAACCGTTCACTGGAGCAGAGTCACTAATGAGTTGTGCACTATCGATTAAAAACCTGACTTGTCAATACGATGCTCAAACGGTGCTTGAGTCACTCTCTCTGGAAGTGGAACAAGGGCAGATTGTTTGTTTACTTGGGGCCAGTGGTTGCGGAAAAACCACTTTATTGAAAGCCATCGCAGGGCTGCTGCCTCTCTCTTCGGGAGAGATGAGTTTAAACTGCATGATGATCGATAATGGTGAGCATTGGGTTCCACCTGAGCAGCGTAATATCGGCATGATTTTCCAAGATTATGCGCTGTTTCCTCACCTTACCGTGGCAGAGAATGTGGCGTTTGGTTTGCGCGGTTGGAGCAGTGAAGCTCGCCAGAGCAAAGTCAAAGAAATGCTAGAGTTGGTGCATTTGTCTCCTTTTGCTGATCGTTACCCGCACCAGCTCTCGGGTGGCCAACAGCAACGAGTGGCGATTGCTCGTTCGTTGGCGTACAAGCCAGATTTGCTCTTGCTCGATGAACCGTTTTCGAACATCGATACGCAAGTACGCCATGAACTGATTGCGGAGATTCGTAAAATTTTTAAGCAGCAAGGCGTAACAGCAATTTTCGTTACGCATAGCCGAGAAGAAGCGTTTGCCTTTGCCGATAAAATGGCGGTGATGAATCATGGTGTGATTGAACAATATGGCACCGCTTCTGAGCTTTATTACAAACCGTCGAGCAAGTTTGTTGCCGATTTCCTTGGTGGCGGCAGTTATCTACCTGCCAAGCGTTTGTCTGAATCTGAATTTGAAACCCACTTGGGCGTCGTCGAAGCCACCGCGCAGCAATCGATTTTGATTAATGATCAGTGTGAGTTGTTGTTGCGTCCTCAGCACATTCAAATCAGTGCCGCAGAGGAAAGCAGTATCCGTATTATGGAGCAGCAATTTATGGGTGATCACTGCCGCTATGTGATCGAAGCCAATGGAAATAAGCTGCTCGCCAGTTCGGCAGAAGCACTCAATATCGGGCAAATGGTGTCAGTGAAAGTCGACACGCAAGGCATTTTGGCTTTTTAACTCTGTTACAAAGAAAAAAGCCCGACCAAAATTGGTCGGGCAAAGGTACGTTATCTCATCGCTTTGTCGAGTGATGTTTAAAGGGCTAAAAACTCTTTAAATTGATTAACGACCAGTTCGGCAGTCTCTTTATCCTGCATCTCAGCAAAAATGCGCAGCAGTGGCTCAGTGCCGGAGAAGCGAGCTATCACCCAGCCTCCGTTTTTGAAGTACACTTTCGCCCCATCGTCATAACTGACTTTTTCGATCTCAAAGCCAAATTCAGGCAACTGTTTTTTGACATAAATTTTGTCGTACAGCGATTGTTTGGCCGCTGGTTTGAACTTGCAATCACCTTCTGCCATGTAGGCATAGCCGTACTTGCTGTAAATCTCTTCCAGCAGCTCAGAAAGCTTCTTGCCCGTCACAGAAATCATCTCAACCAACAGGCTCGATGCAAATACGCCATCTTTGCCTTTGATGTGACCACGAATGGTTAAACCACCAGAGCTTTCCCCACCAATGAGCGAATCGTCGGCTTCCATTTGTGAGCTGATGTGTTTAAAGCCAACAGGTACTTCAAAACACTTCTCACCATGATCGGTGGCGATTTTATCCAACAGGTGTGTGGTGGCGATGTTGCGAACCACAGAACCTTTCCAGCCTTTGTACTCCAGTAAGTAGTAATACAGCAGGATCAGCACTTCGTTCGGATGAATGAAGTTGCCTTTTTCATCGATGATGCCCAAGCGGTCTGCATCGCCATCGGTACCGATACCGATGTCGTAGCCTTGTGCCGCCACAAGGTGTTTGAGGCGGTAGAGTGTTGCTGCACTCGGGGATGGCATTAAGCCGCCAAAGTCAGGGTTTTTACCGTCGTTGATCACGTCAACATCACAGCGTCCATTGATCAACACCGTTTGCAGTGCGTTCTTCGCCACACCAAACATCGGGTCGATCAGCACGCGTAGATTGGCCTTTTTGATTGCTTCGATGTCGATGAAGTTGATGATGGAATCAACAAATTCGTTCATCGGGTTGATGATGACAATTTGTTTGTCTTCTACCGCTTGTTCGAAATCGACACTTTGCACTTGATCCAAGGTCAGATGAGCAATTTGCGCTTCGATTTTCTGCGTGATCACTTCGTCCGCATCACGGCCACCTTCAATGAACACTTTCACGCCATTGTAGTCGGCAGGGTTGTGAGAAGCGGTAATACAGGCAGAGTAAGCACAGCCCATTTCTTTGGCTTTGAACATCACAATTGGCGTTGGGACAAATTTATTGATGAAGCTCACCACAATGCCATTCGCGGCAAGGACTTCGGCAAACCAAGCGCCGGCTTTATCCGATAGAAAACGACGGTCATAGCCAATCACGAAACCGCGTTCAGCAACCTGTTCGTTATTGATGATGTTGGCTAGAGCCTGTGCGACCAAGCGAACGTTATCTTTGGTGAACTCTTCGCCAATAAAAGCGCGCCAGCCACCGGTTCCAAATTTGATCATAATTCGATCTCCCTTAGGAAATGGCCCGTGGGCCATTTCCCAAACTATTTGCTAGCGATAACGTGATGGGATTAACCCAAAACGACCACAACCTCATTCACGGTGCCTTCCGCCTGCGCAGGAACGGCACCTTCGATCGCTTGACCGTTAAGGGTGATGGATTTAACGCCCTTAGAAACACCTTGCGGGTTTTCCACTTTGATTTGGTAAGTTGCGCCACGCCATTGACGAGTCACTTCAAAACCTGGCCATGATGTTGGAATGCATGGGTCGATTTCAAGCGAATCAAAACCAGTACGTACACCGAGAATAAAGTTGGTGGTCGCGTAGTAAGCCCAACCAGATGTGCCTGTTAACCAAGGGTGGTTTGCACGACCATGGTCTTGGTGGTCACGACCCATGATGAACTGAACGTAGGAGTACGGTTCTGCCATGCGCGTTTCAATGATGTCGTTTTGGTTATATGGGTTGAGTGAGTCGTAGAGCTCCATAGCGCGATCGCCACGGCCCAGTTTTGCTTCCGCTACCCAAGCCCATGGGTTTGGATGCGAGAAGATAGCGCCGTTTTCTTTCACGCCTTGGTAAACGCGAGTGACGAAACCGATATCATCGTTTGGTGTTGCAAACGATGGTGCGTTGAGGTGGAGACCGTATTTCGAGAACAGGTACTCGTAGACCGCATCCATCGCTTTGATGCCGCGCTCGTGGCTGACTGCGCCAGACAGTACTGCCAGCGAGTTTGACTCAAGGTGTACTTTACCTTCTACTTGGTCGAAGGTACCGATCTTGTCCCCATCTTTGGTCAAACCACGGATATACCATTCGCCTTTCTCATCCCACAAATGAGTTTCACACGCTTCACGAACGCCGTTTGCCATCGCTTGGTATTTGTCTGTCGCCGCTTCATCATTGCGGAAGCGAGAAAGCTCTAGGAAAGCTTCCAGTGCCCAGAAGTGTAGGAATGACACCATAGAAGACTCGCCACCACCTAGGTTTAGACAGTCGTTCCAGTCTGCGCGTAGACCTTTACAGATACCCGTTTGACCAACGTATTCTGCGGAGAAATCCAGCGCCGCCATCATGTGTTCATACACAGTGGCGTTGCCGCCGTCGGCATAAGGAATCACTTCATCAATAAAGCCGATATCGCCTGTCTCTTTCACATAGTTCAAGATGGTTGGCACGATCCATAGGTGGTCGTCTGAACAGGTGTCTTTGATACCGTGGATCTTGTCATCGTCAGATGGTGTTGGGACAACGGTTGGTGATTTTGATGGTTTAACATCCGCTTTTTCTGGATCGAACCAATCTGGATCAAATAGGTGTAAACCGTATCCGGCTTTCACTTGGCCGCGAAGCAGATCAACCAAGCGCTTGCGCGTCATTGCTGGGTTGGTGTGAGGAACCGAAATTGCGTCTTGCGCGGTATCGCGGTAACCCAAGCCTGTACGGCCACCCACTTCAATGAAAGAGGCAAAACGAGACCACACCACGCACGTTTCTGCTTGGTATAGAGTCCATGCGTTGATCATGGTATCCAAACCTGCGTTTGGAGATTTCACTTGGAACTTCTCACAGCGCTCATCCCAGTGTGCTTTGATACCAGCAAACGCTTGATCAACTTTCGCAAGATCTTGGTATTTTTCGCGCAGTTTTGCGCCATTACCTTTACCTACACCTAAGATCACGGCAAAGCGTACTTTTTCGCCTGGTTGTAGAACGAATTGCTTGTGCAAAGCGCCACAGTGGTTGTAACACGTTTGGGCAGTGTTAGAACACTTACCTTGTGCCACAGCGATAGGATTCGCTTCGTCACGGTACATACCGAGGAAGACATCGCGTTGGCCGTCGTAGCTATCAGCATCAAATGTAGCTGTTAGGTAGTAGAAACCTAGGAAGTCGTCGGTGTTGTAGTAAAGATCGTATTCAATCACGCCGTCTTTGTATTCGGTACCTGCAGAGTACAACGACATCTGATGGTTTTGGTTGTCCGATTTAATGTGGCTGAAAGAAAACTCAACGTAGTTGAATGCACTGATGGTACGTACTTCGTCAGAGGTGTTCTCGATTTCAACATCCCAAACTTCCGCGTCTTCGCCTTTTGGTACAAACAGAGTTTTGTTGGCAACGATGCCATTGTATTCACATTTGAATTTTGAGTAAGACAAGCCATGACGTACTTCGTATTTAGCTTGTTCTAGGCTTTTCGCCACAGGCTGCCATGAAATTGACCAGTAATCACCCGTTGCATCATCGCGTAGGTAGACATAGTGCCCCGGACGATCTTGAGTAAAGTTTGGACGGAACTTGGTCACACGGTTGTACTCAGGAGAGTGATAGAAAGAGTATCCCCCTGCGTTGTGTGAAATAACGGTACAGAATTTTTCGGTACCTAAGTAGTTGGTCCATGGTGCCGGTACATCCGGGCGAGTGATGACGTATTCACGATTGTCATTATCGAAATAGCCGTATTTCATTGTCATTTCCTTTTCAACAAACTGCTTGGTAAGGCAGTCAAAAACTAAAGCTAGTGAAAACTTAGGAAAGCGAGGCTTTCATTCGGTTGTTCATTTCCATGGCTGGCGATACTTGATGCCCTGTTTGTCCAGTAGCGGCAAGTGACCTTTCAGCCTTGATAAAAAGTCGTTCCAATCACGATGTTCTTTCTGTGTCCAACACGCTTCTGCGAGTGCAATAATGCGTGGGAAGACCATATAGTCCATTCGCTCAGGGTTATTGATGATTTCGCACCAAAGAGCCGTTTGGATTCCCCAAATTCGCTTATGAATTGGGTCATCAGCCGGAATATTGGCAAGCGGCTCGTAGTTGTAGGCTTTTTCGAGTGGCAGTGGATTGGCCCAATCTACCCCCGGCTCTTCCGGTGCGTAATCTTGTGTCATATCGAGGTAAGTAGTTTGAGCGGGTTGCAGTACCACATCAAAGCCTTGACGGGCGCAGTTGACCGCTGCGTCTTCACTTAACCACGAGTAAATCACGGTGTCCTTACTCACTTTGTCACCGTGTTGTGCTTCTTCCCATCCCAACATACGCTTACCAAGACTGCGCAGTTTTTGCTCTGCGTGACGCAGTAAGTGACCTTGCAGTTCCTTGTAATCCTGATAGCCATGTTGCTTCATCAAGGCTTGACAGCTTGGGCTGTTTGACCAAACCCCGTGAGGTACTTCGTCGGCACCAATATGAACGTAGGGTGCCGGGAACAGTTGGGCGATTTCTTCCAGCACACCATCTAAAAATTGATAGGTGGTGCTTAAGCCGGGGTTGAGAACGTTATCGGAGTAATTTTGAATACTGCGATAGACGGTGTCGTCTTCTACTTCGACCAGCATTTCTGGCAGCGATTTAATCGCTGCACGACAGTGACCAGGAACGTCAATTTCAGGGATGACCATGATGCTGCGCTGTGCGGCATAGGCGACCACTTCTTTGATCTCTTCTTGGCTATAGAACCCGCCGTAACGCTGCGAAATATGGGTATATTGAGGCTCAATCGCTTCATCGACACCACGCCAAGCCCCTATCTCTGTTAATGCTGGGAATGCTTTGATTTCAACGCGCCAGCCTTCATCGTCCGTTAAATGCCAATGAAAGGTATTGAACTTATAGTGGGCGAGGAGATTAATTAGACGCTTGACTTGCTCAACCGAGTGGAAGTGGCGAGAGCAATCCAACATCATGCCGCGATAGCGAAAACGTGGGCTGTCAGAAATTGAACAGCAAGCCAACTGGGCCTCTTGCGTGATCGAATTGTAATCAAGCAGTTGTAATAGGCTTGCGGTAGCGTGGACAAAGCCAGAGCTAGAGCCCGCTTCAACGCGCACTTGCTCTTGGCTAATTTTGAGTTGATAAGCCCCTTCATCCAGTGTTGGATTGCTACGGTAAACGATTTCTCCCGCTTCGCTGGTGGCAAGTTTAAACTGATGCAAACGCGCCACTTCGTCCATGAGCCAAGTCACCGCGGAGTCCGCCAAAGCGGATTGGCAAGTGATGGCTGACGATGGTGTGAGAGAAAAATGCCCAGCATCAACATGTAATGCGTTTGCTTTAGGCAATAGTGAGTAGGCACTGGCTAACGTAGGGGCGATGGTTTCGCGTTCACGGTAGGGTGAAGCAAGAACGATCGGGGTGACATCGACGTTAGAGCGTACCTGCTCACCTTCATGGTGATACTCGACAAAAGCTTCATTCAATCCATCGGAATAAAAACGGAATGGATTGGTCAGTACGGTGAACTCACAATAGAAGTGATGATTGGCCGGTAGCACCAAGCTATCTGGTGTTAACTGACAGAAACTCCCAATTTGCGTTAAGGTGCCATGCGAAATGCTGCCTGGCTGAATAAAACGAGTAAAGGCAAAGGTTAAAGACCAGTTGGGTAAATCTTGATCGCTGAGGTTATGCAGCGTCATACCAAAACGGCAGTTTTGCTTTTGTTCTGAAAGGACAACCAGGTCGATACGATATTCCATAAACGATTCCTAATTTGTTGCCACGGCATAGAGGTTATGTTCGCTTTTACCTGCAAACATGAGTGCGCCCTCTATGGCGTCATACTGAGCTTCAACGATCCACTGTTGTACTGGTGGAGAGAGCCACTTAACAATACGCTCGGCGATGCTGCCCATTAGACAGATGCGTGTTGCCCCGCGTTTATTTAAGGCAATCAGGAACATTTCAATGTCTTGCGCTGTTTGTTTTAGCATCTCGATCGCCAGTGCGTCGCCTTGTTCGGCATGCTGGAAGATCGCAGGAGAAAATTGGCCATAATCACGAGGTAAAGCGGTTTTTGACCATTCAACAATGGCATCCACGTCATGATGGAAATGCGCCATAACATGCTCACATAACGGTGTGTTTTCGCGGATCCCATCTTGAGCTAGGAGTACTTGTTGAATAAGGCGAAGTCCCATGACAGCGCCGCCCCCTTGATCCGAAATAGGGAATTCTCGGCCGCCGACCACGTGTTGAGTGGTGCCTTGTAGAAAGATGCCACATGAACCCGTACCGGCAATCATGATGGCGCCATCTTGACCATTATGTGCACCAATACAGGCGCCGTAAGCGTCGGTATTGAGTGTCATGCTGGCAAACGGATGTGTTTGTTGCATAAAGCTTTGCCAAGAGGCTTTATGTTCTGCTCCGGCTAAAGCCAATCCTACATGCATGCGAGAAAAATCTTGTGTGGATAAACCGCCTTGTGTAGCCGCGTCTTGAATGGCAGAAAGAATCGATTCCATTGCGACAGAGGCGCCCAGCATAATATTGGCGCTGCCGCTTTTGGCTTCACCAATAAAGTGCCCTTGAGCATCTTTGATGCGTGCTCGGCAAGAAGTGCCGCCCCCATCGATTCCTACGTATAAATGCGTCATGTTATTTTCCTAGCGTGGCTGAGTTGTAGTGTGTCTGGCTCATGATCGCGAGAAGATACCAAGCCCCATGAGGGATCCATTGTTCTCCCCAACGCCAGTTTTGTAATAAGTTGTCTTTTTGTTTGTCAGGATTAAATGCGATGTCATTTTCATCATCAAAGCCTGAGGTGATGCCGTTACAGACGCCCCCTTTGGCGTTGAAGAAACCGAATTGAGGCAAATAGTCAGGGTTGTTACGGCCATGCCCATCCAGCATGCACATATCGTAAGGATTGAGACCCAATACCCAATCGAGTGAGCGCTGACCTAATACGGCCATCTCATGACTCAGGCGAGCATCTTGCAGATGAGGTTGCACCAAGTAAGCCATTGAGGCGATGGAGCCTAAACGCGCATTCTCACCTTGCCACCAGTAACCAGACTCATTGTTTTGCGCGACAAAAAACGCATCACGCTTATTTTCGTTTACGCCTTTGACATATTGTCTTGGGTAGCTAAATGGGTTATTCACTTTATGAGTAATGTTGAGCTCAAATTCACATGCTTGGCGAACGACTTCTCGTGTTTGTTTCAGTAGATCACCATTGTGTTCAATCGAGAGGTATTCGCACAGGGCAATAACAGGCAAGCCTGCTTCCGCTGCGTGGAAGTAGGGACGAGAACCATCCAGATTGGCAGACCAATAATGGGCAAACTGCTCGTCACTTTGCTGTCGAGCACACAGGCGTGATGCCCAAATTCGGCTTTCCGCGATATAACGCTCTTCTCGAGTGGCACGATAGAGCTCAACAACCGCGAGCAGCGCGCAATACTCATCAATGATGTTTTCTTGACCATCGTTGAGGTATTGAGGGTTGTACTCTTTGAGATGCCAGTAACCATTTTCTGCAGCATTTAGGTATTTTTGTTGGTCAAATTCACCGTGTACATTGAGACGAGAGGCGGCCGCTAGCGCTGCGATGCTGACGCCGCCACCTTGACGAAAACCTGCTTGATAGTCATCAGATTTATGACCTTGCTGAGTTTCGTAAGAGCAGATCTCGCGTTGTTTGATGTCTTTACTCCACTTATCAAACACCGTGGTATAGAAGAAGCCTTGGCTGTCTTGCATTCTGACGAGGAAATCCGCGCCATGCAGCGCTTCTTCTTTCAAGCGTACTTGGCTGAAAGCGGGTAGGATCTCATGACCAGAGAGCAGTTCTAGCCCTTTTAGCATATTCCAAACCACCATCGGCGTTTGCTGTGGGTTGAGGTAATTGGCATACGAAAGATGGCTGAGGTATTTGCTCACGTCGCCAGATGCATCGTACCAACCACCGTGTACATCGACGGTTTTATCACGGTTTAACAGTGGTGCGTTGCGATCTTGCAGGTCAAAAATTCCGCCACAGCGCTGTGATTTAAAGTAATGCAGTACATCGGAAAAAGTTTGCTGCATCAGCAGCGATTGGCCGATAGTGAAGTTTGCTGAACGATGATTATCAAAACGAATATAGAACTCGCCGACTTGGTCGAAGTCTGAAAAATCAATCGTGTAAAAGTAACCTTGGTGCCAATTGGCGACTTTGCCCACTTTCTCGATTTCTAATGATGCCACGGTCTGATGGCCATTGGCGCACACCAATAAGGCAGCATAAGACGACAAACGCGACTTATTACTTTGAATGACCGCATGTTTGGGTCCACTCAGTTCGTAGCCTAGGTGATTGGTGAGTAGCAGCATTACAAATCTCCGACATGTCGCAAAATAATAGGTAGTAACAGTGAGAGCCAAGGCAACGCCTTGGCTCAACTAGGTTTAGTTTTCGAATAGGTAACAACGAACAAAGTGATTTTCAGACAGTTGAGTCACTTCAGGTAGCTTCTCACGACATTTCGCTGTTGCGTGTTCACAGCGGCCAGCGAAAGGACAGCCAACGGAATCTGGAGTCCAAAGTGGAATTTCCCCTTTGTTGCCTTTGAGCTTCTCATGAATCGATTTCGATGGATCTGGCACCGCAGAAACCAATAACTGCGTGTATGGGTGTTGAGGATCGTGAATGATCTCATCGGTATCCCCCCATTCCACCATGTGTCCCACATACATTACCGCCAGATCTTCCGCGATGTAACGAGCCGTTGCGATGTCGTGCGTGATGTAAAGAAGAGACATCTGTTTTTCGAACTTCATCTCTTCCATCAAGTTAAGGACACCAGCGCGAATCGATACGTCCAGCATTGAGGTCGGTTCGTCGGCAAGTACGACTTCTGCGCCTACGGCAATGTTACGCGCTAAGTTGACACGCTGACGCTGACCACCAGAAAGCTGATGTGGAAACTTTTCTGCAGTGGCTTTCGGTGGAATCAAGCCCACTTGCTCAAGCAAGTCGTACACACGTTCTTCTAACTCTTTCTTGTTACCCGGAGCGATCTTTTTGTGAATCAGTAGCGGGCGCGCAATATGGTGGAAGATATTGTGTGTTGGGTTGAGTGAACCAAACGGGTCTTGCCACACCATTTGGATCCCTTCACGATAGGTCATGAGATCTTTCTTTGATGTGATCTCTTGAATATCACGGCCTTTGTATTCGATAACACCATTCGTTGGGGCGTACATCTTGGCAATCATTTTGGCTGTAGTGGATTTGCCTGAACCAGATTCACCCACGACAGAAAGGCCACGTGCTTTGTACATTTTGAACGACACGTCGTTGATCGCACGCATCTTGGTTTGTTTTAGAGCATTACTGTTGAGGGGAAAGTCTTTGACGACATTTTTACCTTCAATCAGTAGCTCGCCATATTCTTTGCTCATAATTGTCTCCAGTCTTCTTACTGCTTATTTCGTTGTATTACAGCTTGTTTTGAGCAATCGGTTCGCCATAAAGGTGGCAGTTTGAGAAACGGCCTGGCTCGATTTGTCTTAAGCTAGTAGCGACTTTGGTACAGGTGTCATGCACTCGATCACAACGTGCCTGGAAACGGCAGCCCTGAGGAACCTCTAGTAAGTTAAGAGGGTTACCTGGGATACCTGTTAACTTGGTTTTTGGACCCGTTAACGGAGGGAAAGAGCTACCCAACCCTTTGGTGTAAGGGTGGTACGGACTTTCCAAAATTTGTTTAGCGGGAGCGACTTCAATCAGTTCACCGGAATACATGATGCCAATGCGGTCTGAAAACTCGACCATCAACGACAAGTCATGGGTAATGAACAGAATCGAGAAGCCGAACTCTTCTTTCAATGCGTAGATTTTTTGCAAAATCTCACGCTGTACAACCACGTCTAGTGCTGTGGTTGGCTCATCCATGATGATCATTTTCGGATTGAGAGCCAACGCGATTGCAATAACCAAACGCTGACGCATACCACCAGAGAACTGGTGAGGGTAGTCATGCAAACGGCTTGGGTGAATATCCACGATCTCCAGCAAACCTTCTGCGCGACGTTTTGCCTGCTCACGCGTCATGTTGGTGTGGCGCATGATGACGTCACAGAATTGATCTTCCATCGTCAGTACTGGGTTCAGCGCGTTCATTGCACTTTGGAAAACCATCGACATTTCGCTCCAGCGGAATGCCTGCATGCGGTCATCGCTGTATTGCAAGATGTTTTCACCATTGAAGATGACTTCCCCGCCAGTGATAAATGCTGGCGGCTTGTGTAGGCGCATCAATGAGAACGCAACGGTGGATTTGCCACAGCCTGATTCGCCCGCTAGGCCAAATACTTCGCCTGGTGCAATATCAAAGCTAACGTTGTTACAAGCGCGGACATCGCCCGCGTCTGTGATGTAGTCAACGCAAAGGTTGCGGATTGAAATAAGTGGTTCGGTCATGATTATTTATCTCCGCTCCAAAGTGCATTTTGCGGTGCCATTTCAGGCTCACGCTCTTTCTTGTCTTCTTTCGCTAGCTTCTGCCAGCGCTTCATTCCTTTGTGAGAACGAAGTTGTGGGTTCGCAATCTCATCGACTGCAAAGTTCAGTAATGCAAGGCCAGTGACGAGTAGTGTCAGTGCGATACACGGAGCAATCAGTTCCCACCATGCGCCAATCAGCATTGAAGAGGAGGTCTGTACGTTGTACAGCATGATGCCCCAACTGATGGTGTTTGGATCGCCTAGACCAAGGAAGGAAATGATCGATTCCATGGTGATGGCGTACATTACCGAGCCGATGAAACTTGCACCCACGATTGGAATCAGGTTTGGCAGAATCTCAACAAAGATGATGCGCCATGAAGATTCGCCCAATACTTCTGCGGCTTTAACAAATTCTTTTTCACGTAGTGCAAGGGTTTGAGAGCGGACAACCCGCGCACCCCAGGCCCAGGAGGTACAGCCGATGATAATGGCAATGGTCATTGGCCCTGCTTCACCGATAAAGGCGGCAAGGACGAACAGCAATGGATACTGAGGAATAACCAGCATGATGTTCATCGCTGCGGTGAGAATGTCATCAACACGACCACCAAAGTAACCCGCTGAGATACCAATAACGGTTGCAAGGAAACACACGGTGATACCCGCACCAAAACCAACCGCAAGTGACACTCGTGCACCGTAAGCAAGTTGTGACCATACGTCACGTCCCATACGAGAAGTACCCAGTACGTGATCGGCTTTCTTCGACAGAAGAAGAGTGCGACGGTCATCGGCAAGGTTGGTAGCAATCCAACCATTTGGATCTGCTTGCGCGGCTTTTACGACGAAACTTGGGTATTCGTGTGGGTTACCAGTACGTTTATCTGGAGCATGTTTGGTGATCAGTGGCGCTGCGACCGCCATAAAGATAAACAGACAAACAATGACCAAACCAACGCGAGCAATCGCATTACCTAGAATCAGCTTAAATAAGTTGTTCATGATTATTTGCCTCCCTTGCGTAGGCGAGGATCGAGTACGACATACAGCATGTCGGCAATCAGGTTAAATGACAGCATAAATAGAGTCATGATTAACAATTGGCCTTGTAGTACTTGGTAGTCACGTGCATTGATCGCATCAAGCAGGACTTTACCCAAACCTGGGTAGTTGAAGATGATCTCAACAATCAGCTGACCACCGATGGCCATACCGAGTGACATGGATAGAGCAGTCACACTAGGTAGCAGTGCGTTACGAGCTGCGTAGTTGAATACCACGCGGTTTTCGCTTAAGCCTTTGCCTTTCGCCATAGTGATGTAGTCTTCTGCTAGCAGGTTGATCATGTTGTTACGCATGTTCACCAAGAAGCCACCAATTTGAACGATAGACGCACAGAAGAGAGGTAGGACGGCGTGATAAGCAACATCCTTGAAGTAGGCCCAGCTCGTCCAGTCTGGAATGGTACCAGGCGTGTATGCATAGCCCGTCGGGAACCAACCAAGCCCGATTGCAAAGATAAATAGGGCTAGCATTGCGATAACCACTTGAGGTACAGCTTGAATAATCAACATACCTGGTGTGATGAACGCATCGTATTTACTACCGCGACGCCATGCTGCGAAAATACCCAGAATAGAGCCGATTGAGAATGAAAGAATAACCGCAGTACCAGCTAGGAAGAGGGACCAACCAAATGCGCTGCCTAATAGGTCATTAACACTCAGTGGGTAGAATTTAATAGAAGTACCAAGTTCCCAGCTTAGAATGCTCTTAATGTAAGTGAAATACTGAACATAAAGGGGACCATCGACAAAACCTAGCAGTTTCTTCATTGCCTCAATACGTTCTGGCGTTACCTGTGTGGTTGCATTCGCAAACATCATGGTAACTGGATCGCCAGGCATTGCTCGAGGAATAATAAAGTTTAATGTTGCCGCGACTAGCAGCGCGACCATATAGAACGACAAACGTCTTAAAAAATAACCCATAACTCACACCTTACTCACCCAGACTTTTTCCCTGTTTCTGGTTTCAGGTCGCTCGTGACCAAATTCAGAGCGAAAAATCCCCTGACGACTGGCGCCATTAACAAACTAGGTCTGAGAGGGATTTTATAGCGGCGCACGGGATGCGCGCCGCGGGAGATGAACTTCTACTTATTTAACTGGTTTTAGGTCCAGTACGTGTAGTAGACGCTCTGGGATGCCTGCCCAAATGTTTGGACGGCCCTTCGGATTTTCTTCTGTCCACCAACCAGTGAAGCGCTTGGTGTTGTATTGGTACATGTAAGCACCAGACATTACAGGGATAGTAACTTGATCCGCTGCGATGATTTGCTGGATGCCGTGAGCAATGGATAGTTGCTCTTTCTTGTCAGCTGTTTTGTAGAAGCTGTCAAGTAGGTTGTCCAGTTTGTCATTGGTGTAGAAGTGCATCGCGAAGCGTGGCATACCTTCACCTTTCTGTAGTGCAGAGTTGTATGCACTGTTCCAGTATAGGTGTGGATCCGCACCGTGGAAGTAGTTGGTGTACGCCACGTCGTAAGTACCATCAAGCATTGCTTGGTTGTACACTGCGAACTCAGGAGTACGAGCACGTGCTTTAATACCTACTTCAGCAAGTTGCTCAACCGCTAGTTGAACTGTGTTGTTGAAGTCAGTCCAACCGTTTGGAGATTGAACGAGTAGCTCAAATGGTTTGCCAGATGGAGTATCAACGAAACCATCTTTGTTCACATCTTTAAAGCCAGCTTTCGCTAGAAGCTTCTTCGCGCCTTCAACGTTATAGGTGTTGTAGCCTTTGTACTTGTTGTGAGTCTTTTCGTCAGACCACGCTTCGAATGCATAGCCAAGGCCAGATGCGAAGTCGTTCACTGTACCGCCACCGTAGAATGCGATGTCGATGATAGTTTGACGGTCAAGAGCCATAGAGAATGCACGACGGAAGTCAACGTTAGTCAGAGCTTCGTTCTTCGCTGCATCTGGGTTCTTGAAGTTCACAACGAACGCTTGAGTACCTGATGGTGGGTACCAGTACTGATGGTTAGGGCTCGCTGCTGCGTAAGTACGGTCAATATCTGGAATGAAAGAAGAAGTCCAGTCTAGCTCAGAGTTAACGATTTTACCCAATAGCTGGTCGTTGTTCGCGATCTGAGGTACACGCAAACAGTCAACTTCTAGGTTCGCAGAATCCCAGTAGTTAGGGTTACGACACTGAATGTATAGCTGAGGAGTGAAGGTGTCGATAACTGTAAATGGACCAGTACCTACAGGGTTTTCGTTGGTGAATGTGGTTGGATCTTTCACTTCTTTCCATACGTGCTCAGCAACGATAGGAACAAGAGAAATTTCGTAAGGTACGTTTGAGTTAGCTTCGCTTAGACGGAAACGAACTTGGTAGTCATTCAGTTTCTCTACGCTAGTTACCCACTTGTTGATACCACGTTGGTCAAGTTCTGGTTTGTTCTTAAGTAGAGCATAAGAGAACACAACGTCGTCCGCGGTAAATGCTTGACCGTCAGACCATTTAACACCTTTACGGATGTCAAACGTTACGCTCATTAGGTCATCAGACATGCGGAAGTCTTCAGCAAGACGCATTACCGGAGTGTTGCCGTGCATCTCATTGAAAACAACTAGTGGCTCATAGATGAAGTCCGTTGTTGTGCGAAGGTTAGTCGCCAAGTACGGGTTAAAGTTACGTACCATTGTAGGGTAAAAATCAGGTACGATGGTCAGCTCACTACGAGCTGCCGCTGGTGCTGAAATGCTGGTCGCTGCTGCGGCGATAACTGCAGTTGCTAGAGCTGTCTTTTTAATATTGGCAAGCATAGCTGTTCCTTACTATTTTGCTTTCATTTCACAATGTTTGGAATGTCATCAATTGATAAACACTCTCCAAGACCTACCTCTGATAATCATTTACCAAAGTGGCCTGTAGGCCTTAGGCAAGGCTAAGAAAACACCTTAGCGAGAAAATAATCAAATAGCATTCCCGTTAAAAACGTTAAAACTCCCATTAACTCCGTTATAAACGTCATTTTTTTTAGCTGAGTTGGTTTTTTGAGCAAAAAGTGGACATTGATGTGTGTCGCATTGTTCTTGTTGTTGATAAGTGTTTGTTAGTGGTCACTTACCCTTTAGGTTCTTTTTAATATGGTTGTTAGGTTGCTGTGGCTAAATGAAGATCTTGCTCACACAGCAAAATGACGTTAATTAATCGACAAAAATTTAATCTGCCGTTCTGTTGTGATTGATCTCGCAATATGGTTTAAAAGTCCCCACTTTAGGCGAGAGTAATGGTTTATACGATGGAAAAACGGCATTTTTTTCGCACTGAGTGATGGTTATTTTTAACTGAGAATAAAGTACATCTAGGGCATGTCTGCGTGGTTTTTATTCGTGCACCATTAGCGGTATTTGCCACTTCATTTCTGCAGCGAAGGGGACAAGCAAAGGCAAAACACAACGCGCAGATATCGCGCCTGTATGGATGTGAGAGCGGTTTACCCTACAATAACTGCAGGCGACCAAGCGTTTCTTATAATCGTAAAGACATCCCCTAGCGCGTTTGTGCTTTAAGAGAGGTAGAGAGGTTCGAAATATCGTCAAGGATATGTTGAGCCGACTGATGACGGTCTAGCATGCTCATCAAAGCTGGAGTTGATATTGCTTGCTCTGAGGAGAAGTACACAAATAACTGAAAAGTTGGGCAAATGAAAAGCCCGACTCTTTGAGTCGGGCTGAAGTTAACGATTTAGGCTCAACATTATTAGCTGGTGAGCAGGCGTTGTAATTTATCTCGCTGCATCTCAATGTAAGTACGCTCAGGACTTTGCTCTTTACAGTGCTCCAGAATGTACTCAATAGAACTCAATACGGTTCTCCAACGAGGCGTTTTTGGCAAGGTTTCAATTCGCATGTATTTATCAAGTGTGCGAGTTTGTAGCGTGCTGCGGTCGAGATAAACGCGCCATAAACCACTTTGTTCAGCAAAGGTAAATTTGTTTTCACCTGTCACTGACTCCCAATAATCGAGTGCATGCGTCATCAAATCCACGAGGACTTCACGCATCAGCTCTTGCTTATTCTTATTGGTACCCAGCGCTTTGTCTGCTAGGCGAGTAAATTCTCCCCCTAGCTCTTTGAGGCTTTGTAAGCGCTCTTTGTCACCATCAAAGGCATAGCTTGAAAGGACTTCCACGGCGGTTTCTAGGTTGTGCACACGAGAAGCAGCAGCGCCTCCTCCGACATTAAAGATAAACATCGCATCAAGGCCAGACCCTTCTGGTAATTTAAGGATGTCCGTTTCAATATGCTGTCGAACATCGTCGACATAGATATCGATATTGCCGCAATAATGCTGCTGTTTGACGGTTAAATATTTGGGAGCAATAAGTTCTTCTGCGTTTGATCGCTTGAGCTGCTCTAAGCTGCGTTTGAACAGTTTACAGGCCGCGTCATTGGCAAAGCGAATACGCTTATCTTCACGAATACAGATGATGGCTTCTGGGGCCGACTCCAATTGTTCTAATAAACGCCCTTGTGTTTCCAGTAGGCTCGCTTCCACCATTGCACGTTGGCGAAGCTCCGCTTCAAGGCGATTGTTTTCCAAGCGACGAGCTTCTGCTTTACTTGCCATTAAATGTGCTTTGATTCGGGCCGCAAGCTCTTGCTTATTAAATGGCTTGGTTAAGTAATCATTGGCCCCAGCTTCGAATCCTCGCACGCGATCTTCGCTCTGACTCAACGCTGTTAGCATGATAATAGGCAACTCTGCCATGTCGAATTGCTGTCGGAGTTGATGGCAAACTTGATAACCGCTCATACCCGGCATCATGATGTCGAGCAACAGCAAGGCGGGTTTTTCATGTTCAATGAGTTCGAGTGTTTCTGGGCCATCTGAGGCCGTTTGCACTCGGTACCCTTCGATGCGTAGGAAACTTTCAAGCACTCGTAAGTTGACGGGTTCATCATCGGCCACAATCAGTAGCGGGCCATTGGGATTCTCTGGCAGTGAGGAATTATCTAATGAGATCAATTCATTGCTATCTGGTGCTTGGAAGTGATGTTGATTTTGCATGACTTCCGTGGCGCTGATTTCATCTGCGCTGGCCAATGGCAAGGTGAAGCTAAAGGTGGTGCCAACCATAGGTTGACTGCTGACGTAGAGCGATCCTCCCATTAACTCGATCAGTTGGCGGCTAATGGAAAGCCCCAGACCTGCACCTTGGCGATAACGACCAGAGTCTCGACCAGCTTGAATGAGCGGTTCGAAAATATGCTCTAATTGTTCTGCTGGAATGCCTTGGCCGGTATCGACGACTTGCACTCGAACTTTATCGTCAACCACATTGGCGGAAATGACGATTTTACCTTCAGTGGTGTATTTGATCGCGTTGCCAATAAGGTTATACAGCACCTGTTCTAATCGCTGTGGATCGGCAGATACCGGTGCAATATCGTTAGAAACCTGATTAATGATGCGCAGAGTTTTGTTGCCCAATAAGTGGTGAGACAGCTCCAATACCAGTCGAGTTGCACTGGCCAAATTGACGGCGGATTTTTGAATATCCAAACTGCCATAGCGCATTTTGTGGTAGTCGAGCAAGTCATCCACAAGCGTAGCTAAGCGCTGGCCACTCTTAATAATGATGTCCAGTTGATAGCGCTGGTTAGAGGGCAGTGGGCCGTTTGCCCCTGAGATTAGAGTTTCTGCAATACCAATCATGCCATGCAGTGGAGTGCGTAGCTCATGAGAGGTAGTTGCCAAAAATTCATCTTTGAGCTTATCAGCCAATTGCAATTCGTCGTTTTGCTTTTGAATCAGTTGTAGATTTTTCTCTAGCTCCGCATTTTGCGTTTTAATGAGCTGAATTTTATCGCGAATCGAGCGTTGCATTCGTTCAAAACTGATTGCTAAACGGCCTATTTCGTCTTTGCGTTCTGTATTAATCATGTTTTCATCGAGATCACCAGCAGAAACGCGCTCTGCAGCCCAAGTGAGTTTGAGTAGTGGTGAGGTGATGAAATTCGATAAGTAGTGAGATGAGATAAACACCAGCACGATCGCAATCAACATGGCGATGACGAACAGTTTTTCTAACTGATGAATGCGTGCAAACGCTTCTTTCTCCGGCAACTGAACCACTAAAGCCCAGGTTTGACCTTTGAATGAAATTGGCGCATAGGCGGCGATGGTCGCCTCTCCGCTGCTGTTGATGTAAGTCCCGACATCCGTGAGTCCCGCGAGTGCCTTATCGACCACTTCAATACTGCTTTCTATATCGGTTTGCTTTGTGGTCATAGTGCGAGGTAAGTGGTCACTTCCAACCAGCAAAGTGTGGATAGCCGCATCTTTATTGATGTCTGCAATCAGTTTAGTGATGCCATTGTTCGGTAGCCTGAACATGGCGTAGCTGTGCAGATAGCCTTGCTGGATGATCGGTGCGCCCAACCAAGCGACTTGTTTGCCATCTTCAACCGAGAAGTCGGAAATATAGACGGGGGTATAGTCTTCGTTTTGCTTGCGTTTTTCGCTGACGTCATTGGCCAATTGACGGAAGCTTTTGCCGAGCATGCTCTCTTTAAAAGGCCCCTCAATTAAGTTTGTGCCAAAGTTTTCATTTTTGTAGATGGAGTAGGTGACGTTGCCATCGAGATCCACCAACAAAATATCGTCAAAATCGGATCGCTTCAAAAGCTCCAAATAGGCCCAGTGATAGCGCTTATGAAGCAAACGGTAACGTTCACTACCCACATAAGAGCTG
The DNA here is from genome assembly GCF_002265885.1 of Vibrio sp. 03_296. NCBI lineage: Bacteria > Pseudomonadati > Pseudomonadota > Gammaproteobacteria > Vibrionales > Vibrionaceae > Vibrio > Vibrio sp. 03_296. The sequence continues at coordinate 34,107 of NZ_NPKW01000130.1, read as the reverse complement.
GATTCCGGCAAAATCGACGTTTTTATTTGATCGCCAGATCCCTGAATATAGCGCTGCTGAGCGTTTTCTCTAGCCTGTTCCATATCCACGCCTAAGCTTTTGAAGGCGTTGACAAGCCCGTAAAATCGGCCACCACTCGCGTAAGCCAACTCTGAACGAACAAATCCCATCACTTCCGTTTCTTGTGCTTGGAAATAATCTAGGATCTGTTGCTGCTTGGTGTCTCGAACAGAAAGCAGGTGAGAAGTGCTTTGCTCTTGGAGATCTTTACTGTGTGATTGCAAAAAGAAAATCGCTGTGATGGTTAATGGCGTGATACTTAGCACCAAAAACGCAGTCATCAGAGTGCTTTGAAGGCGTTTAAACTTCTGTTTGCGATAAAACTTAAACATACAATTTCGTCAAGGTTGTGAAGACAAGGTTTCGAATCAAAGTTGTGAATGCATGAATTTACTCTCGTTCAAAGCCAGTTTTGCGGAGATAAGAGTAAAAGGATTCAAATTTAACGAAATTAACGAGTTTTTTTACTTTGACAAGTAAGTTGTCATCAATTCGTGGAGAGTGGCGCAAAAATATCGAATGAGTGATGGAAATTGAGCAAAAGCAGCACAGTTAGACGCTGTGCTGCAGAAGGATCACTATTTGCTGGCGTGGTATATCGAGAACTTATTGGTCTTATTTAGAGTCGCGCAATTACTGAATGCTTGCTCAATAATAGGTGGGTATTTGAGGAAGCTGTTCGCCACGATGATCAATTCCCCTTGCTTGCTCAAATGCTGTGGCGCTTGGCCTAATAGTGTTTCAGCCGCGTTGTAATTGGTGTCCAAACCACTGTGAAATGGAGGGTTAGAGATGATGAAACGATAGTCATCAGCAGTGTCGGAGTAGATGTCAGAAGCAAAAACGCGACCTTGCAAACCATTGGCTGCCAGCGTTGCTTCACTGGACGCTAACGCGTAAGCATTGATGTCACACATCTCGAGTTCAATGGATGGGTTGCGCTTGGCCATGAATGCACCAATAACACCAGCTCCACAACCAAAATCCAATACCTTGCCACTTAAAGAGGGAAGCGTTTCCAGCAGTAATTGACTGCCTAAATCAAACTCGCCATGGCTAAAGACACCCGGCAGGCTTTGAATCTCTAACTGTTGTCCGTGGATATTGATGGAGTAATGGCGGAACCAATCGGCTTGATTAAAGGCGTTTGGTTGCGTGTTGCATTGCCCCCAATAAAAGGAGCAGCGACGAGCTGAATCGTACTTGTTGACGGGGCCATACGCTTGGAACATTTTTTCGATGCTTTTAACACCTGAGCGATTCTCTCCCACCACAACAATTTCGCACCCAGGACCCAACTTAGCCATCAGCATGGCTATGAGATATTCCGCCTCTGCTTTGGCCTTTGGCCAGTAAAGCAGTAAGAGATCGGCTTGGCTATCTGCCTCAAGTTGCGAGCCAAAGTAGCTGGTGATCGTTGAATGGGCGCGAATTTGACGGAAATAGCTGTAATTCGATGTAAACACACTCACCGATTCACAGTGTTCAGCCAGTTCGAGTGGAAACAAATCTTCAACTTCCCCTGCGACGAGCACGTGCTTTCCGTTGAAATAGTCGAGTTGTCGTTGGGCAATTTGGCTAGGAGCAGTATAGGCAGACATGAAGTGGCATCAGTTAGAAAAAAGTGGGCAGATTTTCTCATAATCTGCCCAGGACTTGAAGTAGTGCTATCCGTTAGCTGTTGTCTTGCTGGTCAAGGAAGCCCTTAAACTCTTCCTCGTAAATATTAAATAGCACCATAGTGATAGCAAAAATCAGTGGACCGTAGATCAGACCTATCAGTCCAAACAACTGAATTCCTCCCAATAGAGAGAAGAAGATCAGTAAGGTGTTCATTCCGGCACTGCCTTGCATTAAAAATGGTCGTAGTAAGTTATCGATCGAGCCAACAATAGCGATGCTCCAAATGGCAAGGAAGATAGCCCAACCAGTATCCCCGGTTAAGAATAAGTAGATGGTGGCTGGGATCCAAATAAGCGCGGTACCGACAACGGGAATAAATGAGGCAAAGCCCATCATGGTGCCCCAGAAGAGCCCAGGGAAGCCCGCAAGCCACATCCCTAAACCACCGGCAATCCCTTGTGCAATCGCGGTGAGAAAAGAGCCCATTACCGCAGATTTTGAAACATTTTCAATCTCGCTCAGGAGCTTATCTTCTTGGCTGCGCGATAATGGCAGAATATGACGAATCGCACTGATGATTTTGTCGTGATCGCGCAATAAGAAAAAGAGCACAAACAGCATCAAGAAAAAATCCATCAGGAAGTTGGTCGCGTCGCCGAGTATTTTTGCACTGATGGCAACTAGGTTTGAACCAAATGAGGTGGCGAGTTGGCCAATTTTTTCTGCAATGGATTTGGCGTCAATATTGTCAAAAGGTAAGTACTCATTAACCAGTTTTAGACCTTTAACAATCCACGGATGACCGAGCACTTGCTGAATACCGCCATGTGTTACCCACTGATAGGTATTTTGCGAGAAAACGGATCCTTGCTGAACAATAGCAGCAAAAACAAATAACAAAGGCACAACGATAATAAAGGTTAAAACAACGCAAGAGAGCAGCGACGCCATATTGCGATGTTTGGGCATTTTGCTTTCAAACCAGTCGTGAATGGGAAACATCAATAGGGAAATGATGAACGCCATGATAATCGAGTTAATATAAGGCTCGACCAACAGGTAGCACGCAGTTCCTGCGGCTAACAATGCGACGATCAGCACCCAGTGGCTTGAGCTGATTTTAATTTTTTCTGGCACGGTAACAGTCCAATTAGTTGCAGTCTGTGGTTATAATGACCTGAAACACGAAGCTTATCAACGCAATGGGGCGATTATGGGGTGTTGTAACAATGAGAAAGGCTGTGAAGCGAGAAAAACATCACGGCGTATTCCTTGGTTCGCAGTGACCATTGGTGTGCTCGCGCTGTTGGTGATATTTAATTGGCAATGAAAAAGGATCGCTGACTGCGATCCTTTTCTTATTTTTGTCGTTGAGTGTTGGCAATCTTACTTGCTTTCTGCTGCCAAAATCGCAAAACAACGATCTGCCGCTTCCAATGTTGCCTCAATCTCTTTGCTGCCGTGAGCTAATGAGGTGAAGCTGGCTTCAAAGGCAGAAGGTGCCAAATAAACACCGTGATCAATCATGAGGTGGAAGAAGCGTTTGAAGCGTTCAACATCGCACTTAGTGACATCTTCATAGCAAGTGATCTGCTCTTGCTCAGTAAAGAAGAAGCCAAACATACCGCCCACTTGGTTAACCACAAGTGGAATGCCATGCTGTTCAGCAAGAGACTTAAAGCCATCGGCCAGATGTTTGGTTTTTGATGCCAGACGCTTTTCATTGCCTTCTTCACGCAGCAACGTTAAACAAGCGTAGCCCGCCGCCATGGCTACAGGGTTACCTGATAATGTTCCTGCTTGGTAAACAGGACCGGTCGGGGCGATGTACTGCATGACTTCTTTACGGCCACCAAATGCACCAACAGGCATGCCACCACCAATAACTTTACCAAGTGTGGTCAAGTCTGGTTTGATGTTGTAGTGAGCTTGTGCACCACCAAGTGCCACACGGAAGCCAGTCATCACTTCATCAAAAATCAGCAGTGTGCCTTCTTGATCGCAGATCTCGCGTAGCCCCTCGTGGAAGCCTTCCACTGGAGGAATACAGTTCATGTTGCCCGCCACTGGTTCAACGATGATACACGCGATTTCACCCTTGTTTGCTGCAAACAGCTCTCGTACTGAATCGAGATCGTTAAATGTAGCGGTTAGGGTATGTTTTGCGAAATCGGCAGGTACACCTGGAGAGCTTGGTTGACCTAGAGTCAATGCACCAGAGCCCGCTTTAACAAGCAAGCTGTCTGCGTGGCCGTGATAACAACCTTCAAACTTCAGAATTTTATCTCGGCCAGTGAAGCCGCGTGCAAGGCGGATTGCACTCATGGTCGCTTCAGTACCTGAACTGACCATGCGTAGTTGCTCCATCGAAGGAACGAGCTCGGAAACCAACTCAGCCATTTTGATTTCCATTTCGGTCGGAGCACCAAAACTGAGACCACGTTGCGCTGCATCAATCACCGCTTCACGAATCACCGCGTGGTTATGGCCCAAAATCATCGGACCCCATGAACCTACGTAATCGATGTAGGCTTTGCCATCCGCATCAAAAATGAAAGCGCCATCGGCTCTTTCGACGAAAATTGGCGAACCGCCAACGCCGTTGAACGCACGAACGGGTGAGTTAACGCCACCAGGAATGGTTTGCTGGGCTTTTTGATACAGCTCGGCTGATTTGGTCATGGGTTTATCCTCTTCTGATTGCTCGGACCAAGTGGCGGGCATTGTACCTCTCTCAACGGCAGTTAGAAATATTTTGCTTCGGTTTATGACTCTATTCACGGGATTTATAAAAATGTTCTGTTTAGATAATGAGTATTTGGCGAAACATTGTAGACAATACAGTGGTGAATACTTGAACGTATTGGTCAGGTATTGGATAATCTCGCGATAGCTAAAACAATACCATCGTCAGCGACCTCTAATATCGAGATTGTCTGGCGGGAATACACGAGTGAGAGAGGTCGTCGTGAGCGATATTAATCTACCATTATCATTTTCTGATGCAGCAGCAGCACGAGTTAAGATGTTGATTGCTGAAGAAGAAAACCCAGCGCTTAAATTGCGTGTTTACATTACTGGCGGTGGTTGTAGCGGCTTCCAGTACGGTTTTACTTTTGATGAAAGCGTCAATGAAGGCGATACCACTATTGAAAACAGTGGTGTTACGTTAGTTGTTGACCCAATGAGTCTGCAGTATTTAATTGGCGGCGTTGTCGATTACACAGAAGGGTTGGAAGGCTCACGCTTTTTCGTCAACAACCCAAATGCAACAACCACGTGTGGTTGTGGTGCATCATTCAGCGTGTAATGTCATCAACAGCTGATTATCAGGTGGTTGGCACAACCAGCCACCTCAGTTTTACGTATTAGGATGTCACGTAAAACTTGCTCCAGATTCCGTCTTGCTGAGCAAAAAAATAAAAAGGACTTTCTATGTCTATCAAACAACAAGGCCGCCAGTTTATTCAGCGTCCGTGGCTAGTATCTCTTCTTATCATTCTCATCTTAGGTGCATGGCTTGGTTTTGGCAGTAGCAAAGCCGATGAAACATCGTCCACCAAAGCCGCGCAAGAAATTCCATTAGCGAAAGTCGTGTATCAAACGTTCCTGGCTCAGCCAACGGCACGCAGTATTGATCTTTATGGTCGAACCGCGCCCAACCGCCAAGCTCGTTTAGGCGCAGAGATTGCGGGAAAAATCGTGCGTTTAGAAGTAGAGAAAGGCCAAGCGGTACGTAAAGGTCAGGTGATTGCGATAATCGATAAGCGTGATTTGGATTATCGCTTGCAGCGCGCGAAAGCCATGCTTGAAGTGAAGCTCAAAGAGTTTAAGGCAGCGCAATCCTTGAAAAGTCGCGGTTTACAAGGCGAAGTCGCGTTTGCAACAGCAGAAGCTGCTTTGGTTGACGCAAAAGCCAATCTCAACAATGTGGAAACCGAGCTGAGCAATACGGAAGTTCGGGCTCCTTTTGATGGCATCCTTGATAGCCGTTTTGTCGAAGTGGGGGATTTCGTTGGTATTGGCGATCCGGTGGCGACCGTGATCGATCTACAAAAATTGGTGATTGAAGCCGACGTCAGCGAAAGACATGTTCAGCATCTGGCGGCGAAACAGATGGCGCAAGTGCGTTTGATTGGTGGGCAGCTATTGCAAGGCGCAATTCGTTATGTTGGGCAAGTCTCTTCCCCTTCAACCAATACCTTTCCCATTGAAATTGAAGTCGACAACAGCCTGCATCGCATTCCTGCAGGTGTTAGCGCAGAAGTGCAGTTAACCCTAGATCAGACATCCGCGATTAAAGTGACGCCAGCGATGTTGGCTCTTGATGAGCGTGGTAATTTAGGCGTCAAAACAGTGCAGAATCAGCATGTACGCTTTGTTCCTATTCAATTGGTAAAAGCCGAGCAAGATGGCGTGTGGCTGTCTGGCTTGGGAGAAGAGGTTGACATTATCGTACTGGGGCAAGGTTTTGTTCGAGATGGCGATTTGGTTGATGCGACACTGCAAACAGAACTCGTAACCAATTGAGGAGAGCACCATGTTATCTGTGATAGATGCGGTTCTTTCCCGCTCTCGTACCATGATGACGCTGCTGGTGATGATTTTGCTGGCAGGCATTGGTACTTACATGACGATTCCTAAAGAATCGAGTCCAGACATCACTATTCCGATTATTTACGTTTCCGTCGGCCACCAAGGCATCTCTCCTACGGATGCGGAGCGTTTGCTTGTGCGTCCGATAGAGCAAGAGCTGCGTTCTATCGAAGGGGTCAAAGAGATGACTTCGACGGCATCGGAAGGGCATGCTTCGGTTATGTTGGAGTTTACGGTGGGGGTAGACCTAGCAAAGGCGATGGCGGATGTTCGTGATGCCGTGGATCTTGCTAAGCCCAAATTACCTGCCGATAGCGACGAGCCTACCGTTAATGAAGTTACTTTGGCGTCGGAAGAGCCGGTACTGTCAGTGGTGCTTTATGGCACGCTACCAGAGCGTACCATTGTTCAAATTGCTCGCCAGCTACGCGATAAGTTAGAGAGTTATCGCCAAGTCCTTGAGGTCGATATTGCCGGTGATCGCGAAGACATTGTTGAAATCATCGTCGATCCCTTGTTGATGGAAAGTTATGGCCTCGATCAAGGTGACATTTACAACCTGATCGCGTTGAACAACCGAGTGGTGGCGGCCGGTTTTGTTGACACGGGTTATGGCCGTTTCTCGGTCAAAGTACCTTCCGTGTTTGATTCATTAAAGGATGTGTTAGAACTACCAATCAAAGTGGATGGTAAGCAGGTCATTACGTTTGCCGATGTGGCGACAGTACGGAGAGCTTTTCGCGATCCGGAGTCTTTTGCTCGTCTAGATGGTAAGCCGGCCGTGGTACTCGATGTAAAAAAACGCGCCGGTGAAAATATCATCGAAACCGTTGAGTTGGTTAAACGAGTGATTGAAGAAGGTCAAAAGCGGGCAGATTGGCCAGATAACTTGCTGGTAAAATACACCTGGGATCAGTCGGAAGATGTTGAGTTGATGCTCAATGATCTGCAAAACAACATATTGTCCGCGATCATTTTGGTGGTCATCGTCATTATTGCCATTTTGGGTGTTCGAACTGCGTTGCTTGTGGGGATCTCGATCCCAGGCTCCTTCCTCACTGGCTTATTGGTTTTGGCCGTGTTCGGTCTCACCGTCAATATCGTGGTGCTCTTTTCTCTGATCATGGCTGTAGGCATGCTGGTGGACGGGGCTATTGTGGTCACCGAGTTTGCCGATCGCCGTATGCAGGAAGGGGTCGAACGCAAACAGGCGTATCGTGACGCAGCCAAACGCATGGCGTGGCCGATTACCGCATCAACAGCTACGACGTTAGCTGCATTTGCACCACTGCTTTTCTGGCCCGATATTACGGGCGAATTCATGAAGTATTTGCCTTTGACCTTAATTGCGACGTTAGCGGCGTCTCTCATTATGGCGTTGTTGTTTGTGCCAGTATTAGGGGGGCTGATCGGCAAGCCGCAAAATGTCTCAAGTGAGAATCAGCGTCGTATGGTGGCTTTGCACAATGGTGAATTCGACAAAGCAACGGGCATCACCAAGCTTTACTACCATACTTTGGCGATTGCCGTACGACACCCATTGAAGATCTTGTTGAGCGCGATCCTAATGGCGGGTGGTGTTGGCTTTGCCTATAACAAAGCTGGGTTAGGAGCGGAGTTTTTCCCTGAAGTCGATCCTCCTTTCTTTACGGTGAAAGTTCGTTCTTACGGTGACTTGTCGATTTTTGAGAAAGACGTCGTGATGCGAGATATCGAACAAGTGATGCTTGGGCATGATGAGTTTGAAAGCGTCTATACCCGAACCGGTGGTGATGACGAAATTGGCCAGATCCAAATTACGCCTGTGGATTGGCAGTATCGGCGTAAAGTCAAAGAGATTATTGATGAGTTAAAACAAACCACATCCACATTCTCTGGGGTTGAGATCGAATATAAATTTCCCGATGCAGGGCCGCCAGTGGAGCATGATTTGGTGATCGAGATGTCATCTCGAATCCCTGAGCACCTTGATGATGCGGCTAAAGTGGTACGCCATTGGGCGGACAATAATCCTGCGCTGACCAACTTGAGTGATACTTCCAGCAAGGAAGGGATCGATTGGCAAATCGACATCCGCCGTGACGATGCATCGCGTTTTGCAGCTGACGCGACTTTGGTTGGCAATACGGTCCAGTTTGTGACTAATGGTTTGAAAATTGGTGATTACTTACCGGATGACGCCAATGAAGAAGTGGACATTTTGGTACGCTATCCGGAAGAAAAACGCGACATTGGCCGCTTTGATCAGTTAAGAGTGAAGACTCCCGCAGGGCTTGTGCCGATTACCAATTTTGCGCAGATCAAACCGGAACCTAAACAAGATACGATCAAACGGATTGATGGGCAGCGAGTGATCAACGTCATGGCGGATATGGTTGAGGGTTACAACTTAGCACTTGAACTGCCAAAGATTGAGCAAGCGCTCAGTGAGCTTGGCTTGCCTGAGGGGGTGGAGTTTCGGATTCGAGGGCAAAATGAAGAGCAGGAGCATTCATCCGCGTTTTTACAAAACGCCTTTATGATCGCACTGGCGGTGATGGCACTTATCTTGATCACTCAGTTTAATAGTTTCTATCAAGCGTTTTTGATCCTCAGTGCTGTGCTCTTCTCTACGGTCGGGGTTTTTGCAGGGCTGTTGATTTTCCAAAAACCGTTTGGCGTCATTATGTCGGGCATCGGAGTGATTGCGCTGGCAGGTATTGTAGTGAACAACAATATTGTATTGATCGACACTTATAACCAGTTACGCCAACGTGGTTTAGATAAAGAAGAAGCGATCTTGCGCACCGGAGTTCAGCGTTTAAGGCCGGTGATGCTCACTACGGTAACAACCATTCTTGGGTTATTGCCGATGGTATTGGAAATGAATATCGACTTGATCAACCAAAAAATTGAATTTGGGGCACCAAGTACCCAGTGGTGGTCACAGTTGGCAACCGCTGTGGCGGGTGGTTTGGCGTTTGCGACGGTATTAACTTTAGTATTGACGCCATGTTTATTGATGTTGGGGCGAGAACATAGAAGTGTGGATGAAGACGATGACGTCGAAGAAGATCTCATCGACGAGGTTCATACCAACATTCCACCTGCAGCAAGCTCTGAATCCGGAAAAGTCGTCGGCTTGTAATCTCCAAACCCTATTAAGCAAAAGAGAGGCAAACCTTGCCTCTCTTTTTGCTTTTGGTGTTCTGACGCTTGCTTAGTTCATTGCCAGTAACTTACTGTAGCGCTCCAATTTATCAAGACGCAGTTTAGAATTGGCGATGAAGGTCTCTTTTGCTTGTCCGTTCAACGATTGAGCTTGAGGTAAGCTGACCGTTCTGGGGTTTTTGTGAACCCCGTTGACCAAAAATTCATAATGCAGGTGAGGGCCTGTCACACGGCCTGTCCCGCCTAAAGTACCAATACTTTGACCTTGTTTGACTCGCTGTCCGGTCTTGACCAATCTCTTTTGTAGATGCAAATACTTCGTCAGATAAGTGTTGCTGTGGCGGATAAACACATAGTTGCCGTTAAATTGGTTGTATCCCGCTTGTTGTACAACGCCATCACCTGCGGCCCAGATCGGCGTACCAACGGGTGCAACGTAGTCAGTCCCTCGGTGCGCTTTGACTTGACCGGTAACGGGATGCAGTCGGCGAGGGTTAAAGTTAGAGCTTACGCGTCGGAAATCGATAGGTGCCCGCAAGAATGCTTTCTTCATTGCTCGCCCATTCTCGTCGTAATAGTTGCCTGTTTTGTCATCATAGATGGCAGTGAAGGTGTCGCCTTGGTTACGGAAAATAGCAGCAATAATACGGCCACGACCGATAACTTCTCCCTCCACAACCTGTTCTTGATAAAGCACGCGAAAGCTGTCTCGTTCACGGATATCTTGTGCAAAGTCGATGTCCCAACCAAAAATCCCAGCGAGTTCCATTATTTGGTTGGCCGTCAATCCTGCGCTGATGGCGGCATTCCAAAAGTTTGAAGTAATGGACGCTTCGGCATACGCGTACTGGTAGTTCACTTCCTTATTATTAAACTGAGAGCTGTAACTAGTATCACTTCGAGTGATTTCAAAGGTTTCGAAGGCATTCAGTTGGCGTTTGAGTTTGACCAATTGATCCTGTGCATCAAAGCCAAATTGCAGCATGTCGCCAGGTTTAAGGCGAGAAAGTTGAGTTTTAATGTCATCGTTGGTGGTGATCAATTGGTGTAATAAGGAAGCCGATAAGCCAATGCGTTGGAATAAGATGGCGGCGCTTTCCCCATCCTTCACGCGATAGCGTTCCCAACGATGCACTGAGGATTCGGTAGACAAAACGGGATTGATTGACAATCGCTGCATCTCGATGTCAATAGGGTAGTGGCGTCCTACTTCTAAACGGTTCTCTTTTGGGCGCAGTTCATTGGCATCAGGCAAAAGAAACAGAGCGATAAAAATTATCGCACTAAAAAAGCCGATCAGCACTTTGTGCAATATGGGAAGACGGGCAAAAATTGAAAGCATATCGGTTTTATACGGTTTATGAAGACAAAATTAACAACGGAATAGTCTAACTTGTTTCAAAAATCATCGCTATTCAAGTAAGATGTCCAGCTATTATATTTTGCCAAATTTGTGGGAGTGAACAAGCATGGCGAGCATTGAAGCCGCTTTAGCCGAGATTAAGCGCGGTGTTGAAGAGCTGATTCCAGAAGAAGAGTTAATCGCAAAACTAAAAGAAGGTCGTCCTCTTCGCATTAAATTGGGTGCCGATCCAACTGCGCCTGATATTCACTTAGGTCATACCGTCATTTTGAATAAGCTGCGTGCGTTTCAAGATCTTGGCCATGATGTGACATTTTTGATTGGTGACTTTACTGGTATGGTCGGTGACCCAACTGGTAAAAACTCGACGCGCCCACCGTTGACTCGTGAAGATGTGCTACGCAATGCTGAAACCTATAAGCAGCAAGTGTTCAAAATTCTCGATCCTGCGAAAACAAAAATTCAGTTTAACTCTGAATGGTTGTCTGAGCTTGGTGCTGAAGGCATGATTCGTCTTGCGGCAAACCAGACCGTTGCACGTATGCTAGAGCGTGATGATTTCAAAAAACGCTATGCAGGTGGTCAGCCAATCGCTATTCATGAGTTTATGTACCCACTTCTACAAGGCTACGACTCAGTGGCGATGGAAACCGACGTAGAGCTCGGTGGTACTGACCAGAAGTTTAACTTGCTCATGGGCCGTGAACTGCAAAAAGCGAACGGACAAAAACCGCAAGTGGTATTGATGATGCCTCTTCTTGTTGGCCTAGACGGCGAGAAGAAAATGTCAAAATCAGCCAACAACTACATTGGTGTTAGCGAAGCGCCAAGCGAGATGTTTGGTAAGATCATGTCAATCTCAGATGATCTGATGTGGAGCTACTACGAGTTGCTTTCTTTCCGTCCATTGGAAGAGCTAGCTCAGTTCAAAGCGGATGTTGCAGCAGGTAAAAACCCACGTGATATCAAAGTACTGTTAGCAAAAGAGATCATTGCACGTTTCCATAGTGAAGCCGATGCGGATGCGGCCGAACAAGAGTTCGTTAACCGTTTTGCGAAAAATCAGATCCCTGATGAAATGCCAGAGTTTACTTTTGCTGTAGGCACGCCAATGGCGAACTTGCTAAAAGAAGCAGAGCTATGTTCATCAACATCGGAAGCGATGCGTATGGTTAAACAAGGCGCGGCTAAGATGGATGGTGAAAAAGTAGAAGATGCCAAAGCAGAACCAGACGTTGGTACGTATGTGTTCCAAGTTGGTAAACGTAAGTTTGCTCGAATCACTATTGCGTAAGATGCGCCTCTAGGGCATCTCACTGCTATTGAAAAGCGCCTTCTTAAAGGCGCTTTTTTTCTACTTGTTGATAGGTTTTGAAACGTAAGATGAACCAAGTTTCAAAGAGGAGAAGCGACAAAATAGCGTACTGCCAATGTGTACCGTAAGCCACAAAAAATAATACGCTGAGCATAGATACCCAAATCAACAGCAAAGAGTGAATTTTTTCTCGCCTCGTTAAACCTTGTTTCTTGTTAAGGCGCTGTGCTAAAGGGCCAAGCTTAGGATGGTTGAGTAGCCACTGTTGAAAAACAGGGGAGGATTTCCCGAAACAGTAAAGTGCCAATAGTATAAAGGGCACAGTAGGTAACAGTGGCACTGTGATGCCAATCGTGCCTAGAATGACACACGTCCAGCCAATGCAGTTGTAACCTTTACGGCGAAAAGCTTCTCTGTCTTTTATTGGGTGATGTTTCATGATGATATTCCCCAGCCAAATATCAACAAGTATGGCTGGGGTTTAGCTTAAATGGCAACTTGTGCTGTTTTTCGTTAGTTGTGTTTTACTTGTGTAAACTCAACTAAATCTCGATAAAACTCACGCTCAAAGCGTGTGATAGGCGCAACATTGCCACTCTCTTCTTTATCAGGGTAGTAATCGGTAATAAATTGAATGAAGGCGGCGCTTGGCTGTCCATTCTGGTCTAAAACAAATCCTGCCATATTATAGCTGCCATAAAGTGAGCCACTTTTAGCGACGATCTGCCCTTTAACTGGATCACTGCGCATACTTTGGCGGTACTTGAGGGTACCGGATTCTCCGGATTTGGGCATCAATGCCACTAAGCCGAGCTCTTTATCGTGTTGCCAGATGTATTTTAAGATCGACATCATATCCATAGGGTTGATTCGATTATTACGTGACAAGCCTGAACCGTCGGCGAGTTGAGCGCGAGAAAGATCGATTCCTGCTTTGGAATAAAGGATCTGTTTCACCGCTTCAGTGCCATTGGCAAAGCTACCGGGTTGCAAGTAAAAGCGAGCCCCAATCGCTTTAGTCAGGTTGTCGGCAATAAGATTATCAGAGTCCTTTAGCATGGTGTCTAATAACTCTGGCAAGGTCGCTGAAGAGTGGCTGGCAATGACATTGGCTTTATTTGGCATGACGCCAATTTTAATTTCTCCACCAAGTTCGATTTTGAGCTGTCTCAACAAGGTATATAAAGTTCGGCTTGTATATTGGGTTGAGTCTTGAATTGCGAACTTAAGGGGCAACGGCTTGTCTCTCTCAACCAGACAGCCTTGTAGTTGATATTGGTTGTTATCCCCCGTCAACAGCTCTAAGTCGCAATGATTACTCTGCTGGATTGCTTTAGAGACGGTTTTCGCATTGGTTGTGACGTGAATCGGGTACTGCTCTGGCACGTAAACCCGAGTATTGCCATCGGCCAATGTGTAAATAGAGGCTTGAGCGCAGTTCTCATCTAATGTAATGGCACTTGAAGGGGCACTGTAGCAAACACCCAAAATATCCCAAGGCCAACCCACCGCGCGCTCATAGCCTGTAAACACCGAGTTGTCGAGCCAAAGGTCTCCACGAATGTTCGCGCCATTTTGCTGCTTGTAGGCTTCTAAAAGCTGTTTTAAATGTGCGGTTTTAAGCGTGGGATCGCCAGAGAACCGAATGCTGATGTCACGGCCATTGCTTAACAGTTCGGTGGTGAAGGCAAAGTCGTCTTCAAGTTCCAGTTTGGCCGCTAGGGCGGTGGCCAGTTTGAGTGTGCTTGCTGGCGGGAAAAAGCGGGTATTTTGCGCTAAGGTTTGCCAAGAGGTTTGGCTTTGTAAGTCTTCAACCCAAATACTGCTTCTACTGCCATCTGGGAGGTTGCTTAGTGGTGAGTATTCTTCTGCCTGAATGGTGGGAGAAGCAGCAAGCAAGAAGCAAAAGCTCGATGCGAAAAGTGAAGCGAGAAAACGCATAGTGACAACCCAATCTATCTAGAATGGCTTGATTATAGCGAGGATAAAAAACGCCCGCTAGTTGCGGGCGTTTGCGATTCAGTCAAGGCTGAAATTAGAAGTCGTAACGTAGACCTAGTGCTAGCTCGTCTTCTGCATCTGCTTTAGAGATAGTTGATGTACCAATCTTATCACCAGCGTCTAGCAGGTTGAAGTTGTATGATACGTAACCACGGAAGTTAGGTTTGAAGTAGTAGGTTGCGTCAACGGCAAAGTTATCAGTTGAAGTGTAGCCATCAGTTTCAGCATTGTTGTATGTTGTGGTGAATACAGTTTGACCCATTGTGTATTTCGCCGCTAGTTCATAACCAGTGTAGTCTTCTACAGAAGAGAAACCACGGTGTGAATAGTCACCATTTGTGCCGTAGTCTTTTTCACCATCAGTAAATACACCTGCAAAGTACAGGTCGCCCATAGTGTAAGACGCCGCTAGCATGTATTCATTGCTCTTATCTTGATCTGCGTAACCACCACCAAGCGTTAGACCAGTTTGGCCGATAGCGTAGATAGCCGATAGAGAGTAGCCATCTTTACCGTTGTCGATGTAAGTGTTATCTACATTATTCTTGCTTGAATCTGCACGGTCAGCAAAACGGTAGCTTGCTTTCACGCTTAGTGCGTCGAATTGGCCTTTGTAAGACATCATGTTGTCTACGCGGTCAGCAACAGCGATTTTATCTGCCGCAGAGTTACCGTGGTAAGCCATGATATCGGTGAAGTCAGTGATAACACCTAGAGCGCCATCGTTTTTACCGTAAGTCACTTCACCAAACTTGCCACCTAGACCTGCGTAAGTGTAACGGTTGTCTAGATCGCTGCCATCAGCGTTGTCTGCAGTAGTGAATTCACCTTCGTAGAAACCAACACCGTATAGGCCGTCTTGGATTTCTACTTTACCTAGGAAGTTAAGACGGATACGAGAGTTATCTGCTACTTTACCATCTTTCATCGATAGGCGAGCTTCAGCACGGCCGCCCATGTCTAGAGAAGTTCCATCTTGGTTGTAAAGTTCAGCAGCGTTAACACCAGTTGCCACTGCAGCAGCAGATACAGAAAGTGCGATTAATGTCTTTTTCATTGTTTTGTTGTCCTAGTTTAGCTGTCCATAATCTTTTTGTTGTAAGACGAATATCTCACAGATTATCACTATGATTCTAGATTCATAAATGAGATGCATCTCAAATACTTGGCCAGAGTTATTGGTTGACGTCCAATGTTGTACAGCCAAAGTTCCATGATGGGTTAGTAAAATTATATAAATTCAACCTATGAACACTGTTCGATTGCGTAGTGATTTTTATTAATTTATTGTTTTTAAATGGATTTATGCTGATTTACATGCCTCTGACATTGATGATTTTTTATGGTTTTTTATCTATTTGTCGATATTTTGCTCGCATTTTTCACGGTGATGTTGATGTGAAAATTGTCAAAATTGATAGGTGGTTTCGGCATTTGAACTTGGGTACAAGCAAGAATGAAATTAAGGTGATTTAGGCTCAAAGTTTGTTTACACTAGGCGAAATTAATCCGTTCCGTGACTACCTGATCATTCGGTCAGGTAGGTTTTTTTTGTCCAAAGATGACTTTGGCATTGAGGTTGAAAATGGAAAAAGTTCCAATGACGGCTCGCGGCGAGCAATTGCTGCGTAAAGAATTAGAAAGACTTTTAAAAAGACGTCCACTGATCACTGAAGCGATTGCTGAAGCTCGTGAATTGGGTGATTTGAAAGAAAACGCAGAATATCACGCTGCTCGTGAAGAACAGGGCATCTGTGAAGCTCAAATTCGTGATATCGAATATAAACTTTCTGTCGCTCAAGTGATTGATGTGAGCAAAATGGAAAATAACGGCAAAGTTATTTTCGGTGCAACGGTTACTTTGATTGACTGCGATACAGAAGAAGAAAAAACCTACCAAATCGTGGGTGATGATGAAGCGGACATTAAATCTGGCCGTATCTCTGTCAACTCACCGATAGCTCGTGGCCTCATTGGCAAGATGGAAGGCGACGAAGTAGCGATTTCAACGCCAGGTGGTATGAAAGATTTTGAAATTGATAGCGTGGAATACCGATAATTTCCTATCTATCGCACATCAAAAAGGTCGCCAATGGCGACCTTTCTTTTGTGACTAGAAGAAGCACTTAACTTACTTACGAGGAAGTTCAATCTTGCGCTCTTCAGATTGGCGATAAAGTACAAGTGTCTTACCAATTACTTGCACTTTCTCTGCGCCAGTTTCACGCACAATGGCATCAACAATCAGCAATTTTGTTTCACGATCTTCAGATGCGATCTTTACTTTGATCAGCTCGTGAAAGTTCAATGCGATTTCGATTTCGGCTAGCACGGCTTCAGTAAGTCCATTTGCGCCCGTTAGCACAACAGGTTTTAAACTGTGAGCCAGGCCTTTTAGGTGCTGCTTTTGTTTGGTGCTTAGGTTCATTACGCCGCCATTTTTATTTAAACTAAGGGTTGAAAAAACCTATTTTAACGCCATCTATTGCTGAAGACTATAATTTATTAATTAATAGGAACGACCTATTAAATTGATAACTCTGCAACTGGCTTTGTTGAGACTAGAATGAGTAAACAAAAACATTCAGCGAGCTCTAGCCGCTGGTTAAAAGAACACTTTGACGACAAGTATGCGAATGAAGCCAGACGAAAAGGTTACCGTTCTCGTGCTATCTTTAAACTTGAAGAAATTCAACAAAAAGACAAGTTGCTAAAACCCGGTATGACGGTTGTTGATCTGGGTGCGGCTCCCGGTGGTTGGTCGCAATATGCCATTGGAGTGGTTGGTGATAGTGGTCGTGTGATTGCTTGTGATATTTTGCCGATGGATTCGATCGCTGGTGTTTCCTTCCTTCAAGGTGATTTTCGTGAGGATGCCGTTTTGGAAGCGCTGCTTGAACGTATTCAACCTGACATGGTGGATGTTGTGATGTCAGATATGGCGCCCAATATTGCCGGTAACAACTCAGTCGATCAGCCAAGAGCAATGTATTTAGTTGAATTAGCTTTAGATATGTGTCGACAAGTTCTTGCACCTAATGGTAGCTTTGTCGTAAAGGTTTTCCAGGGTGAAGGCTTCGATGAATACGTCAAAGAAGTCCGAAACATGTTTAAAGTCGTAAAAATCAGAAAACCAGATTCATCGCGAGCTCGCTCACGAGAAGTCTTTGTTGTAGCCACTGGTTACAAAGGTTAACTATTTGCCCTCACAGGTAAAAGTTAACACTATAGATACAGGTTACAAACTGTAGTACCCTACCTTTAATTACAATTAGTTATCGAGAGGCTGACACCTTGAGTGACATGGCAAAAAATTTAATTCTGTGGCTGGTTATCGCTGTCGTGTTAATGTCGGTATTTCAGAGCTTTGGCCCTGGAGAAAGTAACGGCAGAGCAGTGGATTACACCACATTCGTACAGGAAGTTGGTCAAGGCCAGATTCAAGAAGCAACGTTTAAAGACGGTGAAATTACCTTCGTTAGACGTGGCGGCGGCGGTAAGTTTGTAACTTACATGCCGGTATACGATCAGAAATTGCTGGACGACCTGATCAACCAAAACGTTAAAGTACAAGGTACGCCTCCAGAAGAGCAAAGCTTGCTCGGTACTATCTTTATTTCCTGGTTCCCAATGATTCTACTCATTGGTGTATGGATTTTCTTCATGCGTCAAATGCAAGGTGGCGGTGGCAAAGGTGCCATGTCATTTGGTAAGAGCAAAGCTCGCATGATGAGTGAAGAGCAGATCAAAACGACGTTTGGTGATGTCGCAGGTTGTGACGAAGCCAAAGAAGACGTTAAAGAGCTAGTGGATTATCTACGTGACCCAAGCCGTTTCCAGAAGCTGGGTGGTAAGATTCCAACTGGTGTTTTGATGGTGGGCCCTCCAGGTACGGGTAAAACCTTATTGGCAAAAGCCATTGCTGGTGAGGCGAAAGTCCCATTTTTCACTATTTCCGGTTCTGACTTCGTTGAAATGTTTGTTGGTGTTGGTGCATCGCGTGTTCGTGATATGTTCGAACAGGCAAAAAAAGCCTCACCATGTATCATTTTCATTGATGAAATTGACGCCGTAGGTCGCCAACGTGGTGCCGGTGTTGGTGGTGGTCACGATGAACGTGAACAAACACTAAACCAAATGCTAGTAGAAATGGATGGTTTCGAAGGTAACGAAGGCATTATCGTTATTGCGGCAACCAACCGTCCAGATGTTTTGGACCCTGCACTGCTGCGTCCTGGGCGTTTTGACCGTCAAGTTGTGGTCGGTCTGCCCGACGTACGTGGTCGTGAACAGATCCTAAAAGTGCATATGCGTAAAGTACCGCTAGCGGGTGACGTTGAGCCTTCTCTTATTGCGCGTGGTACACCAGGGTTTTCGGGTGCTGATTTGGCCAACCTAGTTAACGAAGCAGCACTATTTGCTGCGCGTGGCAATAAACGCAATGTCTCTATGGTTGAATTTGAACTGGCAAAAGACAAAATCATGATGGGTGCAGAACGTCGCTCTATGGTGATGTCTGAAGAAATCAAAGAGTCAACGGCGTACCATGAAGCGGGCCATGCGATTGTTGGTCGCCTCGTGCCTGAGCATGATCCTGTTTACAAAGTGTCGATTATTCCTCGCGGGCGTGCACTTGGTGTTACCATGTACTTGCCAGAGCAAGACCGAGTCAGTATGTCTCGTCAGCACTTAGAGTCTATGATTTCAAGCCTATATGGCGGTCGTTTAGCTGAAGAGCTGATTTACGGCGTAGATCGTGTATCAACAGGGGCTTCAAACGATATCGAACGTGCAACTGATATTGCTCGCAAGATGGTGACACAGTGGGGCTTCTCGGAAAAACTTGGTCCAATGCTTTATGCAGAGGAAGAAGGTGAAGTTTTCTTAGGTCGTAGTGTGACACAAACTAAACATATGTCAGACGACACCGCAAAACTGATTGATGATGAAGTTCGTAAGTTGATTGACCGCAACTATGAGCGTGCAAGACAAATCCTAATCGATAACATGGATATCATGCACGCAATGAAAGATGCGTTAATGAAATACGAAACCATCGATGCTGGTCAAATTGATGATCTGATGGCTCGCAAAGAGACCATTCGTGAACCTGCGGGTTGGGGTGATCAAGCGGCGACGGAGAAAACGGAAAAATCAGAAGCAAAAGCTGAAGAGAAAACCGCAGAGCCGGAAGTGACTGCTCAGTCTCAACCAGATGAAGTTCAGCAGCCTACTGACAAAAAAGATGCAGAATAGGTTTTAATTAATAAGGAAACCCCGAGGCAACTCGGGGTTTTTGTATTTCTACTATGATTCTACGTTCTCAAAAAAATCTTTAGATCTTTCATTCCCTGTTGTGATGGGAATTCTTAATGTCACACCTGACTCATTTTCCGATGGAGGCCAATTTAATGCGCTTGATGCGGCGTTGGTCCAAGCAGAGCGAATGATTGCTGCTGGTGTGAGTATCATTGATATCGGTGGTGAATCAACACGTCCAGGTGCGCCAGAAGTCTCATTGGAAGAAGAGTTGAAGCGCGTTATTCCGGCAATTCAAGCCATTCGGCAAAAGCATGATGTTTGGATCTCTATTGACACCAGCAAAGCGGAAGTGATGAAGCAAGCTATTGAAGCCGGTGCGGATCTCATTAATGATGTTCGCGCATTGCAGGAACCAGGGGCCTTGGCTGTTGCCGCGAAAGCCCAAGTGCCGATTTGTCTGATGCACATGCAAGGTCAGCCTCGAAGCATGCAGCATAACCCAAGCTATCAAGATGTGTTAAAAGAGGTCGGCGAATTTTTGGAAGAGCGTGTTGCAGCCTGTGAAGAAGCCGGTATTGCTAAAGAGCTGCTTATTCTTGACCCTGGATTTGGTTTTGGCAAAACCATCGAACACAATTATCATCTGTTAGCGCACTTAGAAGCGTTTCATCAATTGGGCTTGCCGATTTTGGCGGGCATGTCTCGCAAATCGATGGTTTTTAAATTACTGAACAAAAAGCCTGCAGAGTGCATGGTGGCTAGTGTAACATGTGCGACGATTGCTGCTATGAAAGGCGCTCAGATCATTCGTGTTCATGATGTCGAAGAAACCGTTGAAGCGATGCGAGTTATTCAAATGATGCATAAAAATATCTGAGTTAAAAAGAATATAAGAAGGAATAAACATGTCGGATAAAAGACGTTATTTTGGTACAGATGGTGTTCGTGGGAAAGTAGGCCAGTATCCTATTACTCCCGACTTTGTACTAAAACTTGGCTGGGCTGCAGGTCGTGTATTGGCGAAGCAAGGAACGAAAAAAGTTATTATCGGCAAAGATACGCGTATTTCAGGCTATATGCTTGAGTCTGCTTTAGAGGCGGGGCTTGCAGCTGCGGGTTTAAAGGCGACTTTTACTGGGCCGATGCCAACACCTGCTGTGGCGTACTTGACACAAACATTCCGCGCTGAAGCTGGTATTGTGATCTCGGCTTCTCACAATCCATACTATGACAATGGCATCAAATTTTTCTCTTCTGAAGGGACAAAATTACCCGATGATATTGAGTTAGCTATTGAAGCTGAGTTGGATAAAGAAATCGAATGCGTAGAGTCTGCAGAATTAGGTAAAGCGACACGTCTCAACGACGCAGCTGGTCGTTATATTGAATTTTGTAAAAGTACGTTTCCTTCAGAGTTGAGCCTAGCAAAACTTAAAATCGTTGTAGATTGTGCGAATGGTGCAACGTATCACATTGCGCCAAATGTGTTTACTGAGCTGGGTGCCGATGTTATTGCTATGGGCGTAACACCAAACGGTACCAATATTAACCATGAAGTAGGCGCAACCGATGTACGTGCTCTACAACAACGTGTTGTTGAAGAGCAAGCGGATTTAGGATTGGCGTTTGACGGTGATGGTGACCGAATTATCATGGTCGATCACTTAGGTAATAAAGTCGACGGCGACCAAATTGCCTATATTATTGCGCGAGATGCATTGCGTCGTGGTGAACTTAAAGGGGGCGTAGTGGGCACCCTTATGACTAACCTTGGTATGGAAAATGGCCTCAAGCAACTGGGTATTCCATTTGTACGCGCTGCGGTTGGCGATCGCTATGTAATGGAAAAACTGTTGGAGAAAGGTTGGAAGATCGGCGCTGAAAACTCTGGACACGTAATTCTGCTGGATAAAGTAACTACTGGCGATGCCATTGTTGCCGCATTGCAGGTGTTGGCATCTGTTGTGGGCAGTGAGCTATCACTAAATGAGCTTTCAAAAGGCATGACACTTTACCCGCAAGTGCTCGAAAACGTGCGCTTTGCTGGACAAGGCAATCCACTAGAAGCCGAAGCCGTTAAAAAAGCCGTGGAAGACGTTGAAGCCGATTTGGGCAGTAAAGGCCGAGTTCTTCTACGTAAATCAGGTACCGAGCCATTAATTCGTGTGATGGTAGAAGGCGAAGATGGTGAACTTGTACAAAATAGTGCACTTAAAATTGCACAAGCAGTGAAAGACAACTGCTAAATTATCACAAGCTTATCTTCTCGAATGTGAAAGGAGCTACTTTGAAAGTAGCTCTTTTTTTCGATTAAAATTGATATTTTGCCCCTTTTTTAACCGTTCAGTGCGTTGTGCTCTTTTTTTTGTATTTTTCGCTTGTCATGAATGACTCCTTTCGTTAGTATTGCTCGGCCTTCAGTTAGGAGGATGCTAGCCTTGTTCTTGCTTGCTTAATGCAAGTCAGAGAATAGCGCTGGCTCAACAATTTGGAACATAGGTGGAAAAATGTTTAGCGTTCTACTTGTGATTTACCTGTTGGCAGCGCTTGGTGTAATTGGCCTTGTGTTGATTCAGCAAGGTAAAGGCGCAGATATGGGAGCCTCGTTCGGTGCGGGCGCATCAAACACTGTTTTTGGTGCCAGCGGCTCAGGTAATTTTCTTACCCGAACAACTGCTATTTTAGCAACAGTATTTTTTATCGTGAGCTTAACGCTTGGTCGCATGTCGACTCATAAAGCAGAGTCTCAATGGGTTGATCCGACACAAGGTCAAGTTGTTGAACAAGTTCAAGATAACGTGAGTGAAGCTCCTGCTAAGTCAGATGAGATTCCTCAATAAGCGAAAGCTTTAAAATTGCCGAGATGGTGAAATTGGTAGACACACTAGCATGAGGTGCTAGCGCCTATGGTGTGAGGGTTCGAGTCCCTCTCTCGGCACCATTGATTTTACAAACTTGTAAATAACTGTGTTGAGCGTATAATGCTCAGCTAGTCGGACGCGGGGTGGAGCAGCTTGGTAGCTCGTCGGGCTCATAACCCGAAGGTCGTCGGTTCAAATCCGGCCCCCGCAACCAATTTTCGATTGGATGCAAGTTTGGTAGTGCTAACCACACTACAAGTTAAGCAACATCGGTTGTTTAACGTATCAGGGTCCAGCAACAAAAAACCCCGACTAATCGGGGTTTTTGTTATCTGTACTTCTCGCCGGTGCGAGTTTTGTACAGATAGTGCTTGGTTTTTATATTGGGCTCTGAGCCCTTTTTTTATTTCTGGAGTGGTTTGAATGACTGGTTTAGAAAGACAACTGACAGAGATGCTTGAATCGGCAGTCGTTGCATCCGGTTATGAGTTAGTTGGATTAGAATTTATTCGTGCGGGTGAACACTCGACGTTGCGTATTTACATCGACCATGAAAATGGCATTACCGTTGAAGACTGTGCGGAAGTAAGTCATCAAGTGAGTGCTGTGCTTGATGTTGAAGACCCAATTTCAGTGGCGTATAGCCTAGAAGTTTCTTCACCAGGTTTGGACAGACCACTTTTTAAACCTGCACATTATGAGCAGTTTATCGGTCAAGAAGTCAACGTTGTATTGAAAATGGCTGTAGCCAACCGTCGCAAATGGAAAGGTGAAATCCATTCTGTTGATGGTGAGGCCATTACACTGACGGTTGATGGTCAGCAAGAAGAATTCGCTTTGAGCAACATTTCCAAAGCTAACCTTATCCCTAAATTTTAGTTCCTGAACAAGTTTTCAGATTAGAGGCTAATTAAATGAGTAAAGAAATTTTAGCGGTAGCAGAAGCGGTATCGAACGAGAAAGCGGTACCTCGTGAGCGTATCTTTGAAGCTTTGGAGATTGCTTTAGCGACTTCGACTAAGAAAAAATACGAAATCGAAATCGATGTACGTGTTGCTATCGACCGTAAAACAGGCGAATTCGTCACATTCCGTCGTTGGTTGGTGGTTGATGAAGTAGAAAACCCAACGAAAGAAATTTCGTTCGAAGCTGCTAACTACGACGATGAATCTGTTCAGCTTGGTGATTTCATTGAAGAAGAGATCGAGTCAGTAACGTTTGACCGTATCACTACTCAAACAGCAAAACAGGTTATTGTACAAAAAGTTCGCGAAGCAGAGCGTGCACAAATCGTTGAGCAGTTTATTGATAACGAAGGTGACCTAGTTACTGGTGTTGTGAAAAAAGTAAACCGTGAAACTGTGGTTCTTGATCTAGGCAACAACGCGGAAGCGGTAATTCTGCGCGATGACCAACTACCTCGTGAAAACTTCCGTCCGGGTGACCGTGTACGTGGTCTTCTATATAAAGTTGCACCAGAAGCACGTGGCTTCCAATTGTTCATCACGCGTTCTAAACCTGAAATGCTTGCTGAACTATTCCGCGTTGAAGTTCCTGAAATCGCAGAAGAAATCATTGAGCTTAAAGGCGCTGCACGCGATCCTGGTTCTCGTGCCAAAATCGCAGTGAAAACAAATGACAGACGTATTGATCCTGTTGGTGCGTGTGTCGGCATGCGTGGTGCGCGTGTTCAAGCGGTTTCTGGTGAGCTTGGTGGCGAGCGTATTGACATTGTGCTTTGGGACGATAACCCAGCTCAGTTCGTTATCAACGCGATGGCGCCAGCGGATGTTGCATCCATCATTGTTGATGAAGATGCCCACTCAATGGATATTGCTGTTGAAGCGGGTAACTTGGCACAAGCTATCGGCCGTAACGGTCAGAACGTACGTCTAGCGTCTCAACTAACGGGTTGGGAACTGAACGTAATGACGGTTGAAGATCTGCAGAAGAAACACGCAGAAGAGTCTCAAGCGTCAATCGAAAACTTCATGAAATATCTAGATATCGAAGAAGACTTCGCTCAACTGCTTGTTGAAGAAGGTTTCTCGACACTAGAAGAAGTCGCATACGTACCAGTAAACGAGCTATTAGAAGTTGAAGGTCTGGATGAAGATCTAATCGAAGAGCTACGTAGCCGTGCGAAAGATGCACTAACCACGATCGCATTAGCTCGTGAAGAGTCATTCGAGGGTGTAGAGCCAGCAGAAGATCTACTAAATCTAGAAGGTCTTGAGCGTGAAATGGCATTCAAATTGGCTGCAAAAGGTGTTGCATCACTGGAAGATCTAGCAGACCAGGGCATCGATGATTTAGAAGGTATCGACGGTCTAACAGAAGAGCGTGCAGGTCAGTTGATCATGGCAGCACGTAATATCTGTTGGTTCGGAGAAGAAGCATAATATTCAGCAAGGGGAGGAAGCGGCATGACACAACTTACAGTTAAAGCACTGAGTGAAGAAATTGGTACGCCAGTTGACCGCTTATTGGAACAACTTGCTGATGCTGGCATGAAAAAATCGAGTTCAGATCAAGTTTCAGATGAAGAGAAGCAAAAACTGCTGACGCATCTGAAAAAAGAGCACGGCGACACTAGTGGTGACACCGAGCCAACTCGTTTGACTCTACAGCGTAAAACACGCAGCACGCTAAGTGTTAATGCTGGCGGTGGTAAGAGTAAAGATGTTCAGATTGAAGTGCGCAAAAAGCGTACCTACGTAAAACGTAGTGCAATCGAAGACGAAGCAAAACGCGAAGCTGAAGAAGCGGCGCAACGTGAAGCTGAAGAAGCAGCAAAACGTGCAGCCGAAGAAGCGGCGAAACGTGAAGCTGAAGAAGCAGCGAAACGTGAAGCTGAAGAAAAAGCGAAACGTGAAGCTGCAGAAGCCGCAAAACGTGAAGCTGAGAAGTCGGTTGATCGTGATGCAGAAGAGAAAGCGAAACGTGATGCTGAAGGTAAAGCAAAACGTGACGCTGAAGAAAAAGTTAAGCAAGAAGCAGCGCGAAAAGAGGCCGAAGAGCTAAAACGTCGTCAGGAAGAAGAAGCTAAGCGTAAGGCTGAAGAGGAAAGTCAGCGCAAGCTTGAAGAAGCTCGCGAGATGGCTGAAAAGAATAAAGAGCGTTGGTCTGCTGCAGAAGAGAATAAGGGTGATATGGAAGATACAGATTACCATGTAACGACTTCACAATATGCACGTGAAGCCGAAGATGAAGCAGATCGTAAAGAAGAAGAAGCTCGTCGCCGTAAGAAGAAGACCAAATCTTCTGCTAAAGCGAGCGAAAATGATGAACGTGGCGGTCCACGTGTACAACGTGGTGGAAAGGGTGGCCGTAAAGGCAAACTTTCTAAGCCTAAGTCAATGCAACACGGTTTTGATAAGAGCGCAGTTGTTGCGAAATCAGACGTTGTGATTGGTGAGACGATCGTTGTTTCTGAACTTGCGAACAAAATGTCGGTTAAAGCGACCGAAGTTATCAAGATCATGATGAAGATGGGCGCTATGGCAACCATCAACCAAGTTATCGACCAAGAAACAGCACAGCTTGTTGCTGAGGAAATGGGTCACAAAGTTGTTCTACGCAAAGAAAACGAGCTTGAAGAAGCGGTACTTTCTGATCGTGACAACATGTTTGAAGCGGTACCTCGTGCTCCTGTTGTAACCATCATGGGCCACGTAGACCACGGTAAAACGTCAACGCTTGACTACATTCGTCGTACTCACGTTGCCTCTGGTGAAGCGGGCGGTATTACGCAGCACATCGGTGCATACCACGTTGAAACTGAGAACGGCATGATCACCTTCCTGGATACTCCTGGACACGCGGCGTTTACCGCAATGCGTGCTCGTGGTGCTCAAGCGACGGATATCGTTGTTCTTGTTGTTGCAGCAGATGATGGCGTAATGCCACAAACTGTGGAAGCAATTCAGCACGCGAAAGCGGCTGGTGTTCCACTGATTGTTGCAGTGAACAAGATCGATAAAGAAGAAGCGAACCCAGACAACGTTAAGAACGAGCTATCTCAGTACAACGTAATGCCTGAAGAGTGGGGCGGTGAGAACATGTTTGTTCACATCTCTGCGAAACAAGGTACTAACATTGATCAACTACTTGAGACAATCCTTCTTCAAGCTGAAGTTCTAGAACTAACAGCAGTGAAAGACGGTATGGCTTCTGGTGTGGTTGTTGAGTCTCGTCTTGATAAAGGTCGTGGTCCGGTTGCAACTGTACTTGTTCAATCTGGTACGCTACGTAAAGGCGATATCGTTCTTTGTGGTCAAGAATATGGCCGTGTACGTGCGATGCGTGATGAAATCGGTAACGAAGTTAACGAAGCTGGCCCATCAATCCCTGTAGAGATCCTAGGTCTTTCTGGCGTTCCAGCTGCGGGTGATGAAGCGACAGTTGTTCGTGATGAGCGTAAAGCACGTGAAGTTGCTAACTACCGTGCAGGTAAGTTCCGCGAAGTGAAACTGGCTCGTCAGCAGAAGTCTAAACTAGAGAACATGTTCTCTAACATGGCGGCTGGTGATGTTGCAGAACTTAACATCGTACTGAAAGCTGACGTACAAGGCTCTGTTGAAGCTATCGCAGACTCACTAACAAAACTTTCAACTGAAGAAGTGAAAGTGAACATTGTGGGCTCTGGTGTTGGTGGTATCACTGAGACTGATGCGGTTCTGGCTGAAGCGTCTAACGCGATCATCCTAGGCTTTAACGTACGTGCTGACGCATCTGCACGTCGTGCAATCGAAGCAGCAAGCATTGACCTACGTTACTACTCAATCATTTACCAATTGATCGACGAAGTGAAACAAGCGATGAGCGGTATGCTTGCGCCTGAATTCAAACAAGAGATCATTGGTCTTGCTGAAGTTCGTGACGTGTTTAAGTCACCTAAGCTGGGCGCAATCGCAGGCTGTATGGTTACTGAAGGTCTGATCAAGCGTAACGCACCTATCCGTGTACTTCGTGATAACGTTGTAATCTACGAAGGTGAGCTTGAGTCACTACGTCGCTTTAAAGACGACGTTGCAGAAGTTAAGAATGGCTACGAGTGTGGTATCGGCGTTAAGAACTACAATGATGTTCGCGTTGGTGACCAAATCGAAGTATTCGAAACAATTGAGATCAAGCGTACGATCGATTAATTGACTAAAATTGCCGATAACTGGCAATTGTAGGTTGTTGAATACGCCATGGGGGGTTGGGATATCCACCCCCCATTCTTTCTATATAAGAGAAAAGATATGTCAAAAGATTTTAGCCGCACGCAGCGTGTTTCACAGCAGCTGCAAAAAGAACTTGCGATGATCCTTCAACGTGAAGTTCGTGATTCTCGTTTGGGTATGGTGACGATTTCCGATGTGGAAGTGTCACGTGACCTCGCTTATGCGAAAGTCTTTGTTACCTTCCTATGTGTTGGCGAACAAACACCAGAATCTTGTCTAGCTGCTCTACGTGAGCATGAAGTACATATTCGTATGATGCTAGGTAAACGCATCCGTCTTCGTTTGACGCCTGAAGTTCGCTTCTATTACGACAACACTTTGGTTGAAGGTATGCGCATGTCAAACCTTGTCACCGAAGTGGTCAACAAAGACAAAATCAAGCAAAAAGACGCAGGTCGTGAGGACGAAGAGTAATGGCTCGTCGTCGTAAAGGTCGTCCGATTGATGGTGTTATCTTATTAGATAAACCTACAGGAATGTCATCTAACGATGCTTTGCAGAAAGTAAAACGCCTCTACTTTGCAGAAAAAGCGGGTCATACAGGCGCGCTTGACCCACTGGCTACGGGGATGTTGCCAATTTGCCTTGGTGAAGCGACAAAGTTTTCTCAGTTTTTGCTCGATTCAGACAAACGCTATCGAGTGATCGCAAAGCTAGGTGAGCGCACCGACACCTCAGATTCTGACGGTGACGTAGTGGAAACTCGCCCTGTTAACGTGACGCTAGAGACCCTAGAAGCGTGTATTGAGAAATTCCGCGGGGAATCCGATCAAGTACCATCGATGTTCTCAGCATTGAAATATCAAGGCAAGCCTTTATATGAATATGCTCGTAAAGGCATCGAAGTGCCACGAGAGTCTCGCAAGATAACCGTCTATGAGATCATTCTTCATCGCTTTGAAGGTGATGAAGTGGAAATGGAAGTGCATTGCTCAAAAGGTACTTACATTCGCACTATCGTCGACGATCTAGGTGAAATGCTTGGCTGTGGTGCCCACGTAACCATGCTACGTCGTACTGGTGTTGCAAAGTATCCTTATGAAAACATGGTAACGTTAGAGCAGCTTAATGAATTGGTCGATAACGCTAATCGTGATGGCGTTGCACCACGTGAGGTGCTGGATCCATTGCTGATGCCGATGGATACCGCAGTTGAAGATTTGCCAGAAGTGAATCTGATCGCGGATCTAGCCGATATGGTGATGCATGGCCAAGCTGTTCAAGTCTTGGGTGCGCCAACAGAAGGCCAACTCAGATTGACCATGGGTGAAGAAAGACGCTTTATCGGTGTCGGTGAAATGAATCGCGATGGGAAAATTGCACCAAAACGTTTGGTGGTTTTTCGCGACGAAGAGTAACGATAAAAGGCTCAAGTAAAAATACCGGCTAACAAGCCGGTATTTTTGTATTGCTCAAAGGAAGAATATTCCCTATAATTCGCGCTCCTCGTGTCGGCTGAATCAGAGATTGGCTGGCACAAATATTAACCTACTCTTATTAGGAGAGAATGATGTCTCTGAATGCAGAAACTAAAGCAGCAATCGTTGCTGATTACGCACGTGGCGAAGGCGACACTGGTTCACCAGAAGTACAAGTAGCACTACTAACTGCTTCTATCAACCACCTACAAGGTCACTTCCAAGCGCACAAAGGCGATCACCACAGCCGTCGTGGTCTTCTACGCATGGTTTCTCGTCGTCGTAAGCTTCTAGACTACCTAAAAGGTAAAGATCTAGCTCGCTACCAAGACCTAATCAAACGTCTAGGCCTACGTCGCTAATTAGTGGCTGCATAGTACAGTTTGTTGAAAAAGGGGCTATATGCCCCTTTTTTTGTATCTGAAAATCACCATCGCCTCCTTCGCTTTTTTCTCTTTTTACCGTTTTTGTCTCTCTACTTTTATATTGTTTCTTCTGACATTAGCGTTCTGCCAATTTACCAACTGACTCGCAGAGCGGAAACCTCACACTGCAAAACGCTCAGAATCTCTTTGTTGATGTTTTACACACCAATATGTTGTGTGCAAAATTTCGGCAATTCTGTAATGCCATCAACGAGATACAAGATCATGTCAAAACCTGTAGCCACGATAGGTCATAATCATCTTTGTCCCAAAAAGACTGGGAAGATTCCTCACGTGGGAGGGCCGATCACAACTGGTTCAAGTAATGTCATGATTAACGGAGTGCCTGCAGCAAGAAAGGGAGATTCCATGGTTTGTGTGGGGCCTCCTGATAGCATAAAACAAGGCTCATCTTCCGTATTCATTAATGGCAAGCCTGCAGCTCGAATGTTTGACAGTACCAATCACGGCGGTGTCATCATTGGCGGTAGCTCTAATGTGTTTATTGGTGATGCTGGGTGCTATCCCGACCCACAAGACTCTGCAGTTGCAAGTAGCGACTCTCGCCTGCAAAGCAATGAAGATAAACAGGTAGCACCCCCAACAAAGCAAAGTAACCCTCTCTCAAGCGAGCCTCAAGATTTACCCTCATCGGCGTCACATACGTCAGCGAACGGTTCCTCGACATCATCGGCTGTAGATAGCAATACCGTATATCCTGGTCAGTCGACAGATCAGAATCATGAGCAGAAAACATTTTCCATTGTTCCTATTCGTTATGCTATTGATATGGAAAGGCAGACGCCTGAATCGGTACTAGGCCGCGGGCCTCTGTCAATATCGACACCCTACGTGCTACGTCAGTTGCGCGATGGATGGCTTTATATTTATGACGATCTCACTCAAGAGATAACGGAGTATAAAGTAGAAGGCGCATCACTTACTGGCGATGCAAACATCTATCTCGAAGGCACAACCCTGCATATCGCTTTTTCATTAATACAATGGACAAAGCGTATTGTTGATACCCTCACTCAAACAAGATTCGAGTTTAAGACATCGATGGATGCGTCGAGTGGTTTGTATCGAAGGAGAACAGTGGCATGTTGGTGATGAATCGACGCTCGAACATGTTTCGGATATGGATACGTGTCCACACGATTTTATAATGAGCTCAGTTTCATTGCGAGAGCCGGCTAAAGTAGATTCAGGAGATGAGGCCGAGAGTAATCCGACCGCTGAAGCCATAATGAGCAAGTTGGTGACTACCAAAAAAACCTTTGCAGCCGGAGACTGGCTACGAAACGCTCAAGGCGAGGTGAAGTTAGTCGTAGCATTGGATGATGTACTTTCTGATGTGCTTGATCTCACCATTCCACTAAATCTGCCAGTTATGGACAACCTTTCAATAACGAAAGATGAAGACGAATTTCATAAGCTTGAGATGGCACGTATCGCGCGAAGTTTGGCGCGAGTGCAAGTGCCTGAATCGAAGTGGAGTTCAAACATCAATAAATCAACCTATCCTTATTTTGAAGCTGATTTACATGCCTATTTTAAGGAGCGCGAGGCGGATGTTACTGAATTAGTCGCAAAGCAACAAAAACAAAGTTATGTGAGCCTAAATACTAAGGAGCACTCTACACACGGTTCCAAAGGGTTAAGAATATTACGAGAACGCTGGGACTATGTGCCAGATGAACTTGATCATAAGCTCTGGTTTGAAAGACGAAAGTACGTCGATGAAGTCAATTGGAAAAAACTGGATCGATTCAGTAACGAGATGGAATCCAAGTTGGGAGAGGCAGAGACGAAGATCGACCTCTATATGCGTGAGTTATACTCAGGTTTACAGGGGGCTGACGTCGTCGACCCTATGCGTTATGGCATAGATATCTACACACAAGAGGGTATGAATCACTACATTGTCCTCACCCATGAAATCTTTACCACCATGCAACTAGCGGTGCAAAACCGTGAACGAGAACTTAAAAAGTTAAATGAGTTTTTAGCGGGACGAAATATTCTCTCCTTTGCCCCCTATGGCGGCAGTGAATCCCTTCGCTTTGCGGTAACGCGAGAGCTGGATAATACCGAATCAATAAATCTAGTTCCCCACTATACCAATATCGTTGGGGCATTTGATAAATTAAAAGATCTGATGCAATACGGTACAGGACGTGATGCGATATGGCTACGAGAACTAACCGAAGAAGCTCGCGCAGTACTCGATATATTGGGCAAAACTTTGAAAGGAGCGCTGAGTGACTATTTGAACCATTTGTTGCTCTATATCTATCCTGATCGTATATCGAGTCCTCCTCTGATTTTTGAAATAAAAAGGGCCATTTGGTGGCATCGGATAAAACAGGAAGTACCGAGATTTAATGATGACTATATCAATGGAACGCAGCGATTTCGGAAAGAGTTTAAGCAGTTGGTTAAAGAACTCTCTGATGAATATTACAAACTCGGCAAGCACACAATATGGCCGGTCCGAAAATACAACCTGTATAAAAAACTGAGAATATCGTTACTTGAAAAATTGGTGGAACATCCGGACTTGATCTCTATTCGTGCCGACGAAAATTTCCGCCAAAGTCGCAAGGCCTTACGCGCGCGTTATATGCAGATGGTGGGAGGGAAGTTTACGCAAGCGAGTACTGCTTATAGCTCCGTTGGTGGTAATGCGGCATTAACGGTACTGCTCAATAGTATTAACTTAAATATGCTTAGTGAAACGTTAGGTGATGCTGCTAAAGGTTCTGATGCACATAGCAAAGCACTTCAAGATGTTGGGATTGGGCTGATGTGGTTAATTTCTGCTACGGGTGACTTAATTAAGAATCTTACTGGTGAGTATTTGACTCGTTCAATTAGTGATTTTAAAGGTATGAAGGTAAGTAGGGTTTTTTATATAAAAATATTAATTTTCAATCTCTTAGTATTACAAGGGTATATATATCTTCCATTGCTGTTAGTTCGGTTTTTGGTGTGATGGTATCATTTTGGGAAGTTCTAAAAATTCATCGTTTATATATTAAGTCAAACAGTTTGTATGAACGGTCACTTCTATCAGTTTTAGTGTTTTTCTATGGGACACAATTCGTAGTTTATTTGAGGCTTTATGTTCGGGCTTTTGTCTCTAAAAAATCAGTTGGAGCTTTGCTTTCGCCTTGGATGGCTAGTGTTGGAGGATGGGCTGGAGGGGCGATTGTTTTGGTTTCCATCCTTTATGAACTTAGTAAGAAAAATGAGATTGAAAAATGGCTATCGGAATCTACATGGGGAAATAATAATGCGAACTGGAGTAAAGAGAAAGAGCTATTGGAGTACGAAAAAATAGCTTTTAAGCCAAAAGTAGAAATCAAAGAACAAACTGGTGTTTACCCTTATGGGATGGAAAAAACAATGCCAAGTAGTGAAGGTTATTATCATGCGTCAAGCACCAAAATGTCTGTTAATCGCTCATTGTGTCGCTATGTATGCCGATTTTACGTTCCAGACTCAGAGCAAGGCTTTGTTCTGACCATATTAAATCAGGCGACCATTAATCCAACAAGCGGAAAGTGGGAACAGGAAGAAGGCCAATATTTCTATGAGATGGCGATGGAAAGCCGTACTGGTATACGAGTAAATGTTACTTATGCTAGTGATGAGAGTGATATATGTTATCTAGTCTCAGGGAAAGGAGAAGGGCAGTGTTCAGTTTCTTTCAATGATGGACGAGAAGTGATTGGTGAAGCATACCAAATTATAGGACGTAAATAATGTCGGACTTTTACTCATTAGATGAGCAGGCGATAAAGCAAGAGATTTCTTATAAAAAAGAAAATCTTCCTACAGCAGATGTATTGTTTTCTTGGGTTTGTACGCCCAAAAGATTGTTTGTTGAGGAGTTGCATGTTTTATTGATGATTTTTGTACCTCCATTATTGTTTATTATTCCAATGGAAGAAGATGACAATTTTATTTATGCATTTATTTTTTTTGTAATTTTCTTTTTATTTGGGCTTTATTATAGGTTTACCATTTTTCAACCTAAAACATACTGCTATGAACTCACTAAAGTAGGCATTCGATATACCATAGAAGAGAATGTACATGAAAACTTTTACAAGTTCTCTCGCGCTGGAGGTAAATTTGCGGCTTTTGTCAGTGTTATTGCGGTTATATTTTTGGGGCCACTTGCATTAGCTGGTGCGGGTGCGGGGTTACTTCACGCGAGAGCCATGTCTAATCATAGAAAAAGGACAGAATACGAGGAGTATATTATTCCGAGTAGCTTTCGTGTTCGGTATCAACATAGTCGCCAGCAGGTTGCATTAAACCCTAGGTTTGAGTTGGAAATGCAGGAGATCGGAGCATGGGAGATGACATCACCTCCGGGTATACATATAGATAAATCTGATCTTTATAAGTGTTTATTATCTTAAAAGAAGGTTTGACGTGATTGATATAAAAGAAGCCAATAGCTTTAAAGAACTTAAACTTGAATATTTAAATTAAAAGATATATTTACATTTCTAAGTGGGGTTTTAAGTTTTTATGGATATGGATATGGATATGGATATGGATATGGATATGGATATGGATGAGATGAGATGAGTTTTTACTCATTAGATGAGCAGGCGATAAAGCAAGAGATTGCTTATTAAAAGAAAAAGGAGTCTCTACAGAAGATATATCTATTTTCTTGGGTTTGTACGCCTAAGAGATTGTTTGGTGAGGAAGTTCTAGTTTTTGGTATGATGATCATACCTTCGCTAATCGTTGCCTTATTAGTGCCACCAACTATTGAA